>JAFAVN010000379.1 GCA_019242435.1 Verrucomicrobiota bacterium
TAGCTTTTTCATAGGGATGGGGGGTGTGAAAGACGGAAGACTGGTCGGCTACGAACTAGCACGACAGGGCGTACATCCACTGTACCGGCCGACCGGTATAGTACCCCGCGAGCCGAAACGGCTGCGGTGGTAACAAACTGACTCATAAAACATTCTAGAAAAAACCGGCCGGTAAGTACAGTAAAGTATAAAGGATGAGGCGGAATTTGGTTTTAGCGCAGCAAATCTAGGGGTTCGTATAGCAGCGCTGCTGCTGCGCCACAGGCTTGCACGTCATCGCGGGCTCATTTTCATCGGAAAGAAAGCCAGGCTATTTATGGGACGGGACACAGCTGTCTTGATCGGCGCGCCCCGTCTGCTATCATCTGCTTACCCCCCCTTTCATGGATGTCGAAGAGTAAAGCCCCAGGATCCGTCCGCCCAGTCCCCAATCGTTGGATGCCCAAGCTTTGGGCCAGCCCTAAACCGCTAGGGATCGGCGAGCAACACACTAATAATTTTTGGGAAGTATTCCGCGCCGTCTGGGAGAATCGGGATCGACTCGGTTACGCTTATCGCATCCTGGAAGATGGAGTGTGTGATGGATGTTCACTTGGTACCAGCGGCATGGCCGACTGGACTATGAACGGTATTCATTTGTGTAATATCCGGCTTCGTTTGCTTCGGTTAAATACGGCGCCCCCACTGGATGACCGTTTGTTATCCGACACAACGCACCTGCAGAAGTTGCGATCCCGCGATCTTCGGGATCTGGGGCGTTTGCCACATCCTATGGTGCGCCGGCGCGGCGAACCTGGGTTCCGCGCTGTTTCCTGGGACGATGCGCTAGACGAAATTGCCGTCACAATTAAAAAGAGCCGGCCGGAGAACATCTACTTTTATCTGACCAGTCGGGGCATACCGAATGAAACTTACTACGCTGCTCAAAAAGCGGCCCGAGCACTCGGCACGAACAATATCGACAACGCGGCTCGGATCTGCCATTCGCCGAGCACGTTTGCCTTGAAATCCGCCCTGGGGGTAGCAGCTACGACCTGTTCCTATAGCGATCTCATTGGCACCGATTTAGTTGTTTTCTTCGGGAGCAATGTCGCGAACAACCAGCCGGTGATGATGAAGTACCTGTATTATGCTCGAAAGGCTGGAACCCAAGTTGCGGTAGTTAATCCCTATCGCGAACCCGCCATGGAGCGGTATTGGGTTCCGTCGGATCCCGAGAGCGCGCTTTTCGGCACTCGAATCACTGAGCACTTCTTCCAGGTGCGTGCCGGCGGCGACATGGCATTTATTCAGGGGGCGCTGAAACACATCATCGCTGAAGGTTGGGTAGACGAGGAGTTCATTCGGGAACGCACCACCGGGTTCGATGAACTGGAAAAAGCACTTGCCCAAACCTCCTGGAAAACCTTTGAGACGGCGAGCGGAGTCGGCCGGGAAGTGATGCAACAGTTCGCCAAGCTGATCCACGACGCGGAGAAGGCGGTTTTTGTCTGGGGTATGGGCATCACGCAGCACACCTGCGGCGAAGACAACGTTCATGCCATTATCAATCTTGCTTTAACGAAAGGGTTTGTCGGCCGGCCAGGTTGTGGGTTGATGCCGATCCGGGGTCATTCGGGCGTTCAAGGCGGGGCGGAGATGGGCGCTTATGCCACCGCATTCCCAGGAGGTCTGCCTATTAATGCCGAGAACGCTGCCAAATTTACCGAACGATGGGGCTTCCCAGTCCCGAGCCGCCCCGGCCTTACCACTCCCGAGATGTTGGAAGCAGCCATCAAAGGGGAGCTAGACATGCTCTGGTCAATGGGTGGCGATTTTCGTGAGGTCATGCCTGATCCCGAGTCCGTCGAAAACGCAATCCGCAAGGTTCCGATGCGGGTACATCAAGACATCGTGCTCTCTTCGCAGATGTTAGTCGCCCCGGCCGAAACGGTTTTTCTGCTTCCTGCGACGACTCGATACGAAATTACTGGCGGTGTTACCGAGACAAGCACGGAACGCCGGGTCATCTTCAGTCCGGAGATCCCAGGACCAAGACTCGAGGACGCCCGGTCTGAATGGGAGGTGTTCTTGGACGTCGCTTGCCGGGTTAAGCCGGAACTGGCCGAGCGCTTGAAGTTCCGCGGGACGGCAGCGATTCGGAAAGAAATTGCGGCCGCCATTCCCTATTATAACGGGATCGAGAACTTGAAGAAGAAGGGCGACAATTTTCAGCACGGTGGCCCTGCCCTTTGCGCGGGCTGGCGGTTCCCAACTCCGGACGGCAAAGCCCATTTCAAAGTGCTGACGCCGCCGGACGTTAAAATACCGGCGGGCGCCTTCCGGGTGGTTACCCGGCGCGGCAGACAGTTCAACAGCATGGTGTATGAGGAGATCGACGATAACACGACGGCGCCGAGGAATGCGATTATCATGAACCCCGATGACGCCCAGCGATTGCACCTTGCTGCCGGCGATGCTGTCTGTCTCCGAAACGAGTGCGGGATTTATGCCGGCTCAGTATTACTTGCTCCGATTATCGAGGGAACGATTGAAGTGCATTGGCCGGAAGGAAACGTATTGGTGAACCCCAAAGCGCGGTCGCCGTTGGCCAAGATTCCGGCTTACAAAGAATTTTGGGCGATGGTCGAACCGATTTCCGAGAAAGTTGAACCGGTTCTAAGGCCTTGAATGCGCGTCGTTCGGGCTGAGTTTCGGCGCTAATTGAAAAAGGAATTTCAATGAAAGAAACAAATCAGGGGCTACCAAACCGTTGGCTGCTGGCGGCTGGAGGTATACTGATGCAGCTAGCTTTAGGTGCTGTCTATGCCTGGAGCGTTTTTAGGATTCCGCTGACTAAGACATTTGGGTGGTCCATTGCGGATGTGACATGGGCGTTTTCCATCGCGATCTTGGTTTTAGGTTTTGCTGCTTTCCTGGGTGGCCTCTGGATGCGCCGGGCGGGTCCGCGCATAGTGGGCATAACAGCTGGGATTTGCTACGGCCTAGGAGTATCGCTAGCCAGCCTTTCTGCGGGCAACATCTGGGTTCTCTGGCTAACTTACGGAGTTATCGGCGGGACCGGACTAGGGCTGGGTTATATCGTCCCTTTGGCCACGCTGGTGAAATGGTTTCCTGATCGACGCGGTTTCATAACCGGCCTGGCGGTTGCCGGGTTTGGAGCCGGCGCATTAGTGACCGCCCCGGTAGCGCAACAGTTAATTGCCAGCGTCGGCGTGCTCAAGACACTCGGCATTCTGGGGGTGGCATATCTGATAATGGTGGTGGTTGGTGCTTCAGTTATGCGCAACCCTCCCGAAGGCTGGAAACCTGCCGGTTGGGAGCCCTCGGTCAAGCAACAGGAACAATTAGATGCTAGGGAATATACCCTCAAGGAAGCTCTTTCGACTTGGCAATGGTACGTGCTATGGCTGATCCTTTTTCTGAATGTGACCGCCGGTATCAGCGTCATATCACAAGCTTCGCCCATGGCCCAGGAAATCAGCGGCGTCGACGCGAAGACCGCCGCGAACATGGTCGGATTCATCTCAATCGCGAATGGCATCGGTCGTTTACTCTGGGCATGGTTCTCGGATGCGATTGGTCGCCGGAGTGTTTTCTTGATCATGTTCCTCTTGCAAGCTGTCCTCTTCTTCATTTTACCGACACAGCATGAATTCCAGGTGCTGGCTCTCGTCTGTTTCATCATCTTGACTTGCTACGGTGGCGGTTTTGGCACGATGCCGGCATTTGCAGCGGATTATTTCGGAGCCAAATGGGTGGGATCCATTTACGGCTTGATGCTGACGGCCTGGGGATTCGGCGGCGTTTTTGGACCTCTGCTTATTGCCAATATTCGTCAGGCAACCGGCCGTTACGATCACGCGCTGATCGCTCTGGCAATCATCATGCTCTTCTCGGCTGTACTCCCGCTCATCACTCGCCGTCACGTAGTCCAACCTGTAGGCGCCGGAGCGAGAGGATAAGGGAGAAGTGACTGTTGATTAGTGATTAGAGATCGGGGGCTGTCGTCGTTGGTGCGACGGCCCGTCCGCGGGCTGTTTGACCTATTTGAATTACGGGTCCTATTCGGCCTATCAGAACCAGCTTGGCGGCTCGACCATATAAGAAATCGACTCACGAGCAGCGGGAATATTCCAATTGGTCCGCAGTCTAGTCCTGTAGAAAGGACTGAAATGCAAGATCATAAAGCCTGCCGCCAAAAGGCGGCCACATTGATTGGTCTCAGTGGGCAAGAGACCGCTGATGAGATTAGTCCGTCAGTCGAAGCCCAGCGAGGTTTTAGTTGTGCCTGTCTTTTGCTAGCCACCTTCAGCTTGCTGACATCTTCGCCTGTGCTAGCAGATCCCCGGGGTCATGGAAAACCGCTCATACCAATTCAGACCAGCACCATTCCGGCGAACGGTGATCTCAATCCCTATGGTGTCGCATTTGTTCCGCCTGAATTTCCGGACAGCAGTCCCTTGAAACCCGGAGACGTTCTGGTCTCGAATTTTAACTCTAGTGGCAATACCCAAGGTACAGGCACAACCATTGTCAGCATCAGCCCGACTGGCCAACAAACGCCGTTTTTTCAGGGCACGCCCCCGTTGGGACTGACAACCGCTCTGGGGGTCTTGAAGAAAGGCTTCGTTCTGGTCGGGAACGTGCCTACCAACTCGCAGGGCGCTCCTCAACAAGGTTCGCTTCTGATTTTGGATAAAACGGGCACTCTGTTGCAGACCCTGACCGATCCGGCATTACTCGACGGACCGTGGGATTTAACCATCTTGGATCAAGGGAACTCCGCGATTGTTTTTGTCTCCTGTGTACTCAATGGAACGGTGACCCGCATCGATCTCGCAATTAACGGTAACGCTGTCTCCGTAAAAACTAAGATAACAATTGCGTCCGGCTATCAATTTGCACCTAATCAGGCCGCGCTAGTGGTGGGTCCAACCGGGTTGGCTTTCGATGCACGTACCGGTACGCTGTACGTCGCTTCCACGTCTGATAACAAAATCTTTGGGGTTCCGAACGCCGCCACCGTCGGACAAAGCAAAGGCACTGGAAATGTCGTGTATAACGACCCGGCGCATCTCCATGGCCCGCTGGGTTTAGTGCTAGCTCCCAATGGTCACTTAATCAGCAGCCAGGGTGACGCTATTAACGCGAGTTCGGACCCTGCTCAACAAAGCGAGATCGTGGAGTTCACTAAAAGCGGGCAATTTGTCAGGCAGTTCTCCATTGACTCTGCGGCCGGTGCTGCCTTTGGCATCGCCATTAATTTTGGAGACCATGACAGGGTTCAGTTTGCGGCGGTCGACGATGCGATGAATTCATTGACGGTCTACGATTTGAAAGGGGCGGATCGATAGCACAACCACATTCGGACGCGTCGCGCCGCGGGCGTTTTGCTAACTGAGGCTCTGGTGACCGGTTTGTTGCCGGAGCCAATGCGTCGTCTGACCGAAGGGAACTCCGGATACCGAGATTTCGGGATTCGGAGTTTGGCTTTAGCCGTTAGACGTATTAATTATAAGCCCGCTTAGCGGAGTGTTGAAAAACATGAGGTGGTTTTCTCGACCTTGTTTATTCGAGAAGACCGGCTCCGTAGTAGCTAAATCTTTATAGTTAGCAATCTTCCCAAACAGATATCGCTCTTCCGGAGCTGGTCTTTTTCATACGTCGGAATCTATAAAGATCTGGCTCCTCCGGAGCCGCTTTTCGACCGTCAGCCAAGCCTAGTCTGATACCATTAAATAGGAGTCTAAGCTTAGGAATACACTTTGCCCGGCGGCATCTAATCATCAAATGGGTGACATCTCCCGCTTTGAAGAGCTGTTTCTGCCACATTTGGATGCTGCCTATAACTTGGCGCGGTGGCTTGGCAGCGGAGACGAGGACGCCCAAGACATTGTCCAGGAAGCATATACGCGGGCGTTCAAAGGTTTTGCAAAATTTCGAGGAGATAATCCGCGTGCCTGGTTGCTGACGATTGTCCGGAACACGACGTACACCTGGCTCCGGAAACGTGCGAGTCAGGACAAATTAGTTCCATTCGACGAAGAGGTTCACGCTATGCCGGCGGAGCCGGTCCCGTCAGAGGCATATCAGGAAGCCAGACGGGGCCAGGTGGAAGCAGCTCTCAGCCGGCTGCCGGCTGAATATCGCGAGGTCTTGCTGCTTTTCGAATTCGAAAACTGGTCGTATAAAGCGATCGCGGCGGCATTACAAGTGCCGATCGGCACCGTGATGTCTCGGTTGAGCCGGGCTCGCCGGCGGCTGCAACAGGAATTGGCTCACGATCGACCGGAGGAGATGGGCGATGAATTGTGAGCAAGCAAAGGCGCTGCTGGACACCTATATTGATGGCGAGCTTGGACCTGATGAACGGGCTCAGCTCGAGCAGCATCTCGAAACCTGTGCGGAGTGCAGAGCGACACTGGCTCGATTGCGCCGATTTCGAGACTTCTTTATCGCGAATGGGCCTCGCTATTCTCCTCCTCCGGAGCTCAAGACCAAAGTGCTGTCGCGCCTGGAGATCGCGAAACGCCGAGAGGCCACGGCCTGGCTTCGGAAGCCATGGCTATATGCCGGCATCCTGTTGCTGGGTGGTTTATTATTAAGCTGGTGGCGGATCTCTGCCGATTCTGAAAAAGCCATTGCCCAGCAGGCCGTATCTAATTTTGTGCGCGCCGCGGCCCTTGAGCATCTCTGTGATGTAGTTTCGCCCGACCCTGGAGTCGTTGGGTCCTGGCTAACCAGCAAACTGGATTTTTCCCCGCCGGTCGTCTTGCCTGGCCTGGGATTTCAGATGCGCGGCGGCCGCCTTGACGTGGTTCAGAACCGTAAGGTTGCCGGACTCGTCTACAAACGGAACAAAGATTTACTGACGGTGTTTGTCTGGCCGGCGGGTGGTCAACCGCTCCGGCCGAATAGTCGCTTCCTCGACGGTAAACAAGTTAGCGCCTGGACCCAAGCTGACCTGAATTTTGTCGCAGTCTCCAATATGAGTGGTCAAGGGCTTGATGAAGTAGTAGATCGGCTGAAAAACGCGATTAAATGAAAAAGAGTAGCCTGGATCGCTCACAACTCTTTCAGAACCTCTCCCAGTTCCGGCAAGGTGTGCGAAATAGCGTTCCCGCTGCGGATCGCTGAAACTGGGAGGGTCACCCACCAATCACAACTTACCAATCACCAATCAATCGGTTCGCCTCCGTCAACCTTGCCCGGTGCTCGGTGTATTCTTGTTCTAACTTGGGATCTTTCGAGTGAATCTGACCGGTAGGAGATGCAGACCACTCGCCTGGCGTCTCGGCAAGTAGCTCGGCTGTCGCCAGGAGCTCGCTCGCGAACCGTTGCAGCTTGACGGCATGGTCGACCGCGGTCTCCGCGTTCAGCCGCTGGCAGAAAAGCATCGCCACTTGCCGGGCCAGGTCGGCGCTCAGTCCGCGAGTTTGTAGCTGCTGGGCTACTCGATCGGCCAGCCCGTCGAAGAGAGCCTTTTGCTGGCCCGCGACAGTGACTAGTTTCGTTGCCTGATCCTTCAACCTGTCATAGGCAGCAAGCGCTTCTGCTGTATTTAAACGAGGAAGCTCGGCTTTTACGGCAGCCGCCGCCGCATTTAACCGTTCCTGAAGTTGAGAAACCTGAGCAGACAGATTCGCTAGATCTCGAGCGATCAACCTCTGCTCAGGCGACAAATCCGCTGGGTTTTGCCGGGAAAGCTCGAGGTAATCTGCGGCCGTCTCTGGAGCAACCGATGGTTTACTTTTTAACCGGCTTTCAATCGTCGCTCGCAAGTAGGACGGTGCGTTTGGATTTCGCAGTAGAAATCCGCCTAGAAAAAAGAAGGTCGTACTGCAGCCAAGCACAACGAGGTAAATTAGAACAACCTTGCGCCGAGATTCCTGTTTT
>JAFAVN010000413.1 GCA_019242435.1 Verrucomicrobiota bacterium
CCGTGTTTCCGTTCTCGGTCAGCTTGGGTAACGGCGCAAATCGAAGGCTGCCGGCGCCGCTGCCCGACGGGTTGGGTACGCCACCCAGCAGTTCGTAAAGAACACTCGCGAGTTGCCGGACGGGATGGTCGCAGAAAACCAAATTAGATCCTTCCACCAGTGTTTCGGCGGGTTCGGCTGTTTGTAAGTCGGTGCAAAGATCAAGGGTATCGGCCTTCATCGTGTAGCCCGGCCAGGAACCCAAGACGCTGTGCTGAATGGTTTCCAGCTCTGAGACCGTCGGAGGAAATACCACGAACGTTTTGCGCAGCTTAATGATTCCTTTTAACTCTTGCCGGTCAGTTAGATAATCCAGGGCGGAGGCGAACGGCCGGACCAGAACTTGTACTTCCGGCCAAGCGAGCTCCCGGCGAACGCGGAGGAGCTCGAGCAGGGTGAACCCGTGGATCCATTCGCTGATCACTACGAGTTGTTGGCCCATCGATTCGACTCCGCGTATCTCGATCAAGTTGGGGTGATGAATGGTTCGCCAGGCAGAGATCAGCTCGGCCTCTGATTGGCCCACGGGCGAAAGCAATAGTCGGATTGCGACCATTTCCCCGGTTCGGAGATCAATCGCCTGGAAAACCGAGGTATCGGCACTCCACCGCTGATGAACTTCATAATGGCCGGCCAGAACCTGACCCGGTGAAAAGATTGAGTCAGGCTTGTCGAAGACCTGAACGGTCTTCGGCGGGACAAAGCTGGCGGTAGCGGCAATTGGCTCCACGTCCTTTAATAGGTCGTCCAATCGCTGGCTTAGCTCTAACGGACTCTGAAACCGGTCAGAGGGCGATTTAGCCAGCATTTTGCGTAGGAGGTTGGAAACCGGCTCGGGGATCTGGCCGAGAACCTCTTCGGAAGGCGGTACCGCCATGTGATTGTAAATTACTTCGGCGATCGCGCCCTGGAACGGTGGCTGGCCGACAATCATGAACCAGAGAGTAGCGCCAAGCGAATAGATGTCGGAGCGTAGGTCGACATTCTGCTCTTTCAGTTGTTCCGGGCTGGCAAAATGGGGAGTGCCAACAAATCCGCAGACTGTTAGGGCCCCGGACAGATCGGCTCCTACGATCGACTTGGCGAGACCGAAGTCGATTACTTTGACCTGGATATGCTCGAGGTCCTCGCTGCTAACGAGCATGATGTTGGACGGTTTGATGTCGCGGTGGACCAATCTCTGTCTCTCCGCGGCGATGAGCGCTCGGGTAACTTGCCGCACGATACGCAGTGCCAGGTCGAGGCGGATCGGGCCTGTGCTTTGAACCCGGTGCTCAACCGTCTCACCGTCGACGTACTCCATCGCGTAGAAAAAACCGGCATCGGCCTCACCCAGGTGGAAAACTCGGGCTACATTCGGGTGGGATAATTGCGCGGCGGAGCGGGCTTCCCGGATAAATCGCTGTTTGATTGAGTCGTTGGTAATTAATTGGGTATTAATGACTTTCAGCGCGACATCGTACCGGAGATTGGTGTCGAAGGCCTTATAGGTGACTCCCATCGCTCCGCGTCCCAACTCCCAGGGCGAACCGTCCGGTCGCTGTAAAATGCGGAAGTGCTGAAACGAGTCACTACTAGCCATACCGATCCGTGATATCTAGGCGTTAATAATTTTCCTTCCAGCCACCAATCTCGCCAACCTAGAACTGTTCCTTAGGCTGCCAATCCTGCAAAATCTCACGCGATTTGATTCTGCGTAATGCGATCCTGAATGCAAAGACAAATTGCGGAGTTCGGGAGCCAAGGAGCGAAGGATGGGAGGTACCGCTTTCGGGTCGTAGCCGGCAAATGGCGGAATCGGGTCGAGGGCCGAGGCAATCATCACCAACGAGCGCAGCCCCGAGGGCAAAAACGATCATTATTGTAAGCAGTCGCTAACATTTGAACAGAAGGAGCCATCGGGGCATAAGGCTCGGATCGATCGGGAAATCTTGCTGTTATGATGATTATAAGTTGCTGCCGGCGGGAGAGCGCCCGCGAGCTTCGATCAAGTGGCTTCCGGCTGATTTTTCTTTCTTGTCGCGATATCCATCAGGAGTTAGGGTGAGCGTTTATTGCAAAGCTGTTACGAGAAGAAGTTCGTTTCACCACATCCTTCGGAACAAAAAAGGGTCTGCTTCCTGACAGCGACCTCTCACGATTAGTTTTCTATGCGCGTGAATGTCAGCAGGGTTGAAGCCGTGATTCTTCACGGAATCGAACTCCGGGCAGGGGATCGAGTGAGGATTCGGGTGAATCAATTACCGAGGGGGCTTTCTGGGAAAACCGCTGTGATCGAGGGATTTGAGCAGGGTGTCGCAAGTCGCACGCAGGTGGTTGTCCGACTGGAAGAAAAGCGATTGGCCGCTGATGGATCCCCAGTGAGGCTGCTGCTGACGCTGGACGAGATCGAGGCGGGGTAAGTTTAAGGGGTTCGCCGATTTCAGGGAGTTCAACGTCGGTCACGGGCTGAAAATCAAGGAGATTTCCGTCTGGCTAGACCGAGAGCAGAGTCGACGACTAAATCTGAATGAGGGGAGGGTTGTTATTTATGGGCCCTTTGCCCGGACTCTTCGCTTTCAAACCTGATACTGTACAAGCGTACGCGTAGCCAGATCCACCGTTACCGAGTCATCCGGGGTTTTGGCGGAATCACCATCCGATGCGGGGTGGTACTCGATGCGGAGTTGAGACGAGTTAACAATCAGCCGGAGATAGCCGTAGCCGGTATCATCATAGTTTTCGAACACGACTTTGTCCTGGCCGTCGGATA
>JAFAVN010000424.1 GCA_019242435.1 Verrucomicrobiota bacterium
TTCATGTTGCTCTAGCTTCGCATGAGAGGGCGAGTGCGTCCTTTTGTGGTGGTCGGGTTTGCGGCCAAAGCGAGTCAAAAAATAGCCCGATATCGATTTTCGATTCCAATCCTCCGTCGGTGATGGCAACGTTCAGGCCCGCGGAAGCAGGTCTGTCAGCCTGAGCGTATAAAAATGGCATCTGCCTGCAGAAGGCGCCCAGTTCCAGGTTCTCGCCAAGTTCCTGCCTGGTCGAAGTACCGAAAACCAAGCCCCTGTAGCAGGATCATCATTTCCAGAAATGTCTTCGCACCAGGAACCTGTCGATCCATGGAGACTTCGATAAAAATGGCGTCTACTTGTTTGAGGAAATTAGCAGCGCCGGCCAACACGAGATGTTCGGCGAACTGAACATCGAGCTTCAATAATCCGCGACCCGAGATACAGAGAGACGCAACAATAGCGTCCAACGTTTGTATCGGTACGCGGACCGATTCGTAGGTCGGTTCGCCCAATGGGAATAAGCTGCTTTTGTAGAGGTCCGGGGAAACCGTAATCGCGGCTTCGCCGGTTCTATCGCCGACGGCAGATTCAATCGTAATGAACTCAGGGTGAAGCGAGTAGATCGAAGCGTCAGCTGCCCGATATCTGCCAAGCAATGCCTCGATGAGATAAAACCGGCTTTGACCGAAAATCAGACCGGCGACATGGGACCAGTAACCGCATGCCGCTCCGACGTCGACGATAAACTCCGGGTAGTACCCGGTTTCTCTTAAACGGAATAAGGCTAGAAAATTTTGGTGAATCGTCCAATGAAGAACTCGAGGAGGATTTGGATCGGTGTATGGAACGGTATCTCCGGCGCGATGGATCTGTTCATTCGGAGGCGATTCCTCAAATCCGCGGCAGCGAGGGAATCCATTCTCTAAAGCCGCCAAAATCGAACAAAAGGTCTGGCGATTTGCGGATTGGCTTTCCAGAAACGCCGGATGTACAGCCGAGATTGGCCATAGCCTTTTTCCGAGATTCCCTTGCGCATAGGAGCGAATGGACGAGGAGAGACCAAAGGCGATCACGGCTTTATCGAGCGCCTCCAGCAAAAGATTATCGGCGTCTCGACTGGCTCGGAAATCGCTCAGATCAGACAAGATCAATGCGAGAGGCGCCCCGGAGAGATCAGCAGTTGCGATTGCGGCCAGAAGGCCCTCCGGATTGGCGGCCATGGCAAGCACTCGATTGATAGACCGTCCCTTCAGGGTTTCAGCTACCTGTGAATAGGTCGTGATACGTTGAGAAGAATTTCGGGTGACGGCGGAGGCGATCTTTACCGAGCATTCCGTCTCCGGTTGTTCATCACCAAGAAAAAGAATGATCCGATTCTCCTGTGAGTATAGGCGAGAGCAGTCGAAATTGCCTGGCGCTTGGCACGCTGAAAGCGGCAGAGTGCAAAAAAAGATCTGGTTCTGGTCTGCGCTCATACTCCTGTTTCGCGAGCTATAACGCTATTGCTCTTGCGGAGTTGGCTTTCTATTCCAGTTGCGGATCCTTACCTGAGAGTTTTAGTGGCATTATGGAAAGGCTCCGGCGAGGCAGGGATTCGAATCCTTTTATTTCATTTTTGAATTCGAGGGATTTGTAGGGCAGAGACTGCGATTCTGAGAGATGAACAAATCGGCCGGTACGGTTTTAGCGGTTCTTCTTTTCTTTGGTCTCCCGATGATTCGGGCTTTCGGTCAAAATGCACCGGTTGCTTCCGATAGTGACGCTATCAAATACGCCGGTCGCAGCGTCGCCGTGGAGGGTACGGTCGCTAAGGCTTTCAAAAGCAAGAACGGGAATGTCTTTCTGGATTTTGGTGGTACTTACCCGAATGAAACCTTTGTGGCTTGGATTCCTGTAGATGCTCCGGAAGCCGCGGATTCGGGTCTTTTGAGCCTGCAGGGTAAGAAAGTGAAGGTCAGCGGCACGATCCAGCTCTATCGGGATAAGCCCGAAATCAAAGTCATGACGAAAGAGCAGATTATTGTCGAGTAATTCGCGGTCGGCGGCGCTCGGCTCAAGGTACAGAGGTCGAGGTTCAAAGATTGACGTTCGACGTTCGGGGTTCACACTCGTTCCTAAGCTTGTCCTGTGGCAGAATCATCTCGCCATGAGCTTCTTAGATCGTCGGCACTGGCAAGTGCTTCTTGTCGGGTTGCTTCTTTTCCACCTTCCGGTTGCTAATGCTTACGTCGGCGCCGGGTCAAAAAGAGCCCGGGACCTCGGCATCCCCTTCGATGGCACACCCGGCCAATTCAATGCGATCACGGATGTCCCAGGAGTTGAAGTCGGTCAGACGACGTTGATTGAAGGCGAGGGAAAACTGGTGATTGGCAAAGGGCCGGTCCGAACTGGTGTGACCGTAATTTTGCCGCTCGGAAAAGGCGAAGCGAATACGCCTGTCCCGGCAGCGATGTTTTCTTTTAATGGCAATGGCGAGATGACCGGGAGTGAATGGGTTGAGGAGTCGGGATTTTTAGAGGGACCAGTAGTGTTTACTAACACCCACAGCGTGGGTGTAGTCCGGGATGCGGTGATTGCCTGGGGTCAGCAGCGCTATCCCGACACCGCCTATTACAGTTTACCGGTAGTGGGGGAGACGTGGGACGGCGAGCTAAATGATATTAATGGTTTCCATGTCAAAAAGGAAGATGTGTTTCAGGCGTTGAACGAGGCTGCCAGCGGGCCAGTCGCGGAGGGGAATGTCGGCGGCGGCACAGGCAACCGGGCATTTGAGTTCAAGGCTGGAATTGGAACTGCCTCTCGAGTTGTGGCCGTGGGTCAGGAGCGGTTCTGTGTCGGAGTGCTGGTGCAAGCTAACTTTGCTCGACGCGAGAACCTGATGGTCGCGGGCGTGCCGGTAGGGAAGGAAATCACAGATCTTCTACCGGAGATCCACCGGGACCCGGAGAGGGAAGGCTCAATCCTAGTGGTGATCGCCACGAATGCGCCGTTGTTTCCGACGCAACTCAAGCGGGTAGCAAAGCGAGCGACGCTCGGGATGGCGCGTACGGGGGGGATCAGCACCGATTCGTCCGGCGATTTATTTATTGCGTTTACCACCACCGTCCCGGCCCCGGCGAACGGGCGTCAACAATGGTCCACCCTGACGAACAATGAACTAGACCCAGTGCTGGGCGGGGCCGTGCAAGCGACGGAGGAAGCGATCATCAACTCACTAATCGCCGGCAGGACCATGCGCGGCATCAACGACAATGTGATCTATGAATTGCCGCTCGATCGTTTGCGCGAGGTGTTGAAGAAGTACAATCGCTTGAACGAGTGAGTCCGAAATGAAAAGAAGATCTGCAGATTTTTTGACAAAGCCTGAGGGTGTGACGGTCGCTCATGGGACAATCCGGGAGCCGCCTGTTAGTGACTCGAGGACCTTAGCAGCCCACAAAGCAAATTCCCCCGGGATGGGTGGCTGGAAAACTGATAGAATTATTCCCGTTCATTCGTGGTTCCCTTTTTCAGCTCCGTCATTTTGTTGACGCGAAGATCTTCCACATCGAGCTGATCGATCTTTAGTCTTCGCAGGTGGACTTGCTTTATCAGCAGTTCTCGAACGATTAAACGACCGATCGCTAAAACACCGATCGTTAGGCTGCCGATTGCGAAAGCGCCAATCGCGGCAACCCCGATCGCGCTTGCCCCGGTTGCCTCGGCAAACTTTGCCCAGGATGCAGATCGTTTCGGGCCAAATGGTCTTCCAATCATGCGTTCTCTCTCCTGAAATTATCCATCATTATATTGCAACGATGTTTTGTAGTGTTATCTGCACCCAGCTTCGTTCACGAAAGTAATCAGTAATCACTATTCGATAATCAGTAAGAGAAAGAGCAAGGGCTCTCGTCGAAATACCATCCGCCGCTTATTTGATACTGATTACTGAATAGTGATTACCGATCACTGGCTACGCCCTCGGACCGATTTCATCCATTGTCGAACCATCCGCCTCAAGCTTCGTCGTTCGCTTGATGAAAGATAGCGCAGCTGCCGGTTGACTCGGACCTCGCGTTTAAGCTCCTCCAATCGATGTGGCAGGAATTGAAAACCGACTTGAGCGCCAACGATCAGACCCAAAGCTACCAATGCCAGCCATTCGTTGCGGGATTGGCCTCCCACGATCAGGATGATCCAGAAGTACCGCAGGATCGCTGCCCTGACGTTGTCGCCGACAATCTCGAGAATATCGACGGCAGAAAGCTCAATGGTTTCGGGGGTTCGACGTAGACGAACCGATAAGCTTCGCCGATAGGGAGTACCCGGAATTGATTGAACCTGCGGCGGGGCAGGGAATTGCTCTACCGACTCGGATCCGTGCGTAATCGCCTTCTGGTCTGTGCCCTTTAGCCAGCCGTCGATCTCCTGTTTCCTCCAACGTACCGTGTAATCGGAGGTCAGCAGACCGGTCAACAATTGCTTCCAGCGCGGGGCGATGGCCTCAGGAATCTCGACCTTGCCGCTGGCGACCCGATAAAGCTGTTGCTTCACGTCTAAACCGGCAAATGGTGGGCGGCCGGTCAAAGCCTCCAGCAAGATCATACCAAGGCTCCAATAATCACTGGCTTCGGATTGCATGCCGGTGACAGCCTCCGGAGCTGAATAGGCCACCGTACCGATGGTGCCGGTCAAAACAGTTTGATAACTGCCCAAGCGGGCGGTCCCGAAGTCCGCGAGCGCGAGTTCAAGCGGCTCTGTTTGCGTTACAAAAACGTTAGACGGTTTGACGTCGCGGTGAAGTACCTGCTGGGAGTGTAAGTAGTGAATAGCACTGGAAAGCTGTTTCAACAGGGTACGTGCTTCGGTTTCCGTGAGTTGGTGTCGGAGCTGTATCAAATTACTTAAGGTCCCGCCGGCGACGTAAGGTGAAACCTCGAAATAGCGGCCCTCAATTTCGCCGGCTTCCAAGATGGGGAGTAGATAAGGGTGTACCAGAGCGCACTTTTGCCGTTCGTCCATGATGCCGGGAAGTTTGCCGTACCGGTAGATTTTTACGGCTACCGGTGGACCATCCGGCCGTTCGCCTAGCCATACGTCGGATTCGCCGGAATGATTGCTGAGGAGCCGCTTTAAACGGATATTCCCGACGAAACTAATCTCCGCCGGTAGATGCGGTGTATTGACCGGCTCACTTGAGGCCTCCACCCGTGCGGTTTGCTGCTCCTCGGCCATAATTGCGTACTCGCCTGAAGCTCGTCCGATGACAAATGACAAATGACAAATAACAAATTTTTCAAGATTAAACGCCCCGACCGCAGAAGAACGTACGGGAAACCGGCCGCGATGGAGGGGAGCCGCTTTGTCGACGCGAAACTCTAACCGCAACCAGCAGGCGGCTCCCGAGAATGGCCCGAGGTTTGCAAGCGCCAAACGGCCCGGTTTGATTTGGAGAAACGCGGCCCAAGGGGTGAAGGCGACTGTTGGGTTGTTCCCGGGAGCCCCCTGCTGGTTACGGTTAGAGCTGCGCACCGGCAAA
>JAFAVN010000431.1 GCA_019242435.1 Verrucomicrobiota bacterium
CCATCTCGACGCCCAGTTCCTGCCGCAGCGTCAGATGCGTCCAGTGCACAGCTCGCCGCAAAAACTGGCGCATCCGGTGGCGACGGTGTTGGCGCTATTGGCCTGGGAAGGCCAGCCGGAGCCTGACCAGGCCGCCCGAGCTTTTGATACGAGCATGCGCAGCTACATCGGCGGCGACCACACCCACCGCTTGCCGGCCCGCGAGGAATGCTCCCTCGCCGAGTTCGACGCCGCGCTGCAAACGCTCAATCAATCCAGCCCGGCCATCAAGCGCCGGATCGTCGTCGCCTGCACTGCTTGCATCCTGGCGAACCAGCGGGTCACCGTCCGCGAAGCGGAGCTGCTTCGCGCCATTTGCGATACGCTCGACTGCCCGCTACCGCCGCTTGTGGTGGCGGAAGCGGAAGGACGATGAACGACAATAGGTAAAAGCTCCAGCTTTTACCTGCTCTGGAAAAGAAAAAGGTTGACCCTGCCTGTGCGATTTGCGGCTAGTGGAGCGAAGCCTCAGAGCAGCAATTATGGCATGACAACAATCTTCCCGGCGCTATCGCGCAAATATTTTATCATCATCGCCTTGGTTATCGCCGCCCTGGATTTGCCACCCCTGGCTCCGGCATCTCACGCTGCGGGTCAGGCCGGCCACACTAAAGGCCGCTTGGTTAACCCTTTCACCCCAGCGCTTAAACCCGGCGATTACGAGTGGCATCCGGAAATTTCACCCGTAGGACCAGTGATCGTCCTGGTTAGCTTACCGGATCAAGTGCTTTATGTTTATCGCAACGGCGTGCGCATCGGGCGCTCCACAATTAGCAGCGGGAAGGCCGGTAAGCGCACGCCCACCGGCGTGTTTACCGTGCTGCAAAAAAAAGTCCGTCATGTATCAAACATTTACAAAGGCGCCAAGATGCCGCACATGCAACGGCTGACCTGGACTGGAATCGCGTTGCATGCCGGGCACTTGCCGGGCTACCCAGCATCGGCCGGGTGTGTGCGCCTGCCGGTGGATTTTGCGGCCAATCTCTACTCGGTCACCACGCTGGGAACGACCGTCATTATCGCCGATAACAAATCGCGGCTGACAAATACTACCAGACCAGGGCTTCTGTTTTCAGGGAGGACAGGCGCCGTCGCGGCTGATTTCAAGTGGGCGCCGGAAAAGGCGCCGACGGGGCCGGTCTCCGTCATCGTTAGCGCCCGGGATCACGTCGCCTATGTCTATCGCAACGGCATCGAGATTGGTCGTGCGCCGGTCAATCGGATAGAGCAAGTCTCGGGTTCCCACGTCTATTCCGCACTGGCATCGAACGACGCCCAGGGACAGCGGGAATGGGCCTCCCTTGCAAGCATTGGCGGCCGAGCGCCAGATCTCAACGGTTTGGCGTACCGCGCCGCGATTCCGCCTCGTTTCCTCGCCGATGTTAGCGGTATCATCACGCCAGGCACGACGCTAGTTATTACTGACACACCGATAGACGCCCGCACCCACAGTGCGCCGGGTTTCAACATTCTCACCGATTAACTGAAGATTCATTAGCAAGGCGGTGGCTGCGGCGCGAAAAAAGAATCTGGCATTCGGTGTTTGTCCTTGCGAGTCGCCGCGAGTGTCGTTTATTGGAACTCAACCGTTATGAACAGGAGAGAAGCGGTTCTTGCGGGGTTAGCCAGCCTTGCCGCCACGGTCGCGGCTCCCCCCGCTGCAATATCGCAGACGTCTGAATCCCAACCCGAGAATCCCGAGCTAGAGCCTCTTCGCGCGCTTCTCAAATCGCTCGATGTAGCCTTTTGTAATCAGGACCTCGACGGGGTGATGGCTACGCTGTCCGAGAATGCGGCAATCATGGGCAGTGGTCCAGGAGAAGTCTGGTCTGGTCCAGACGAAATTAAAGCGGCGTTTCAACACTTTTTTGAGGGATTCGATAGTGGGCAACAAAGTTGCGATTACGAGTTCAGTCTCGGCCAGATCGGAGCAGATTCCGGTTGGTTGATGACTTCCGGAAACGTCAGCGGAACCAAGGACGGAAAAGAATTCACTTTTCCGGTAAACATCTTGCTGGTTGGCGCTAAGGATGGAGACAAGTGGCGGATCGGCGCCATGCATTTTTCAACCCTGACGGGCGATGAGGAGAGGGATGAGTAGCCTGGCTTTTATTTATTATGGATAATGAACCATCTTCTGAGTTAGGAGACTCCAACCAAGAACAGGATCCGGTCAACAGGCGGCTGTTTCTGCGGAGCGTCGGGAAATGGTCGGCTGCTGCGATTGCCGCAGTCGGCTTGTGCGGCGCCTGGCTAGCAACGGCGCCGGAGGCTAAGGCCGGCGTTTGGATCAATCGTTGGGGCCCGCGTCGACGCGGCCGGTGGATCAATCGCTGGGGCCCGCGTGGCCGATGGGTCAATCGCTGGGGGCCTCGCCGCGGTGGATGGGTGAATTGGTGGTAAAGGACGCAAGCACAACGAAGCCGCTACGAAAAATGGAGTGTCGTACCGGCTATCGGCGTGTGGGCGTATCGGCGTAAACCAGGTCTAATTTCACTCTACGCGCGTGCCCGAGGAAACCTACCCCTCCTTAAGGATTCTGCCGTCGGCACTGGCAGAAACACAAGAGGAGTTGCCCTTCGTCGCTATCGTCCGCAATCGAGACGAATTTTGTCGATGGCTGCGGAATCCACCTCCCGGTTTAAGGTGGATTCAGGTCGAAGGAATGTCGGGGGATTCCGAAGCTTGGGCGGAGGCGGCGCATACTGATTCTCACATTCCCTTGGATGTGGTGCTTTCCGACCCGGCTTCGGAGTTTTCCGATCTTTACAGATTGGTAGATGCATGCGGAGCCCGGGAAGTCCGGGTGACTGTGCGTGGTGCGCCAGGTTTAGCAAAAGCGGTCAGGCTGGCGACGGCTCTGCGACTCCCGGTTCGGATATTGCCGGCGCAACCGGCGGCTGAGGTGCTGGAAGAGTTGCACGACGCTCTGGAGTTCTATCTTCATGAGCCGATGGTTGAAACACCCGTGGAGTTCTTTCACTCCTTGCTCGCAACCATGTCCGGTGCGGATGCGGGCTCTTTGTGGACGATACTCGAGGAGGACCCGGAGGCTTTTCAGCTTTTTGATACCGACGGGCGGGCAAGATTGCCACGAACAAGCCTTTCCGGCCCCGTCACGACAGCTTCGGCAGGATTTGTCGAGACTCATCTGAACAGTCTGATAGCTCAGGACGCTGAATGCGCCACCTGTGCATGGCAACAGCAGTGTCGAGGGTATTTCAAATGGCCTGATCCCCTTTACTCATGTGAGGGTATTAAGCGGCTCTTTTCCAGCATCCAGATGGCCGGGAACGAAATCAGGAAAGAATTGGCCGACATCGCGGCCGCGGATGGGGACCGGATCTCAAATCCGGGAGGAGATGCTGTATGAGCGAGCGGGTCTTCAGCGTTATTCTTCTTCCGACGTCGGACTGCAATGTCGCCTGCGACTATTGTTTTGAACGTAAAGAACCACATCGCCTTTCGCCAGCCTTGCTCCCGCTGCTGACGCAGCGCTTGCTCGATCATCTCGAGAATCAGAACATCGAGGAATGCGAAATCTATTGGCAGGGCGGAGAAGCTATGGTCATGGGACCGGCTTGGTTCGAGAATGCCGGCGAGGTAATGAACCGGGCAGCGGTCAAGCGAGGACGTCAGTTTGTACACTACTTACAAACCAATCTGATCGGTTACTCGCAAGCCTGGAATGGCGTGATTCGCAAAATGTTCAATGGTTCGGTGGGGACCTCGATGGACTATCCAAATCTGTACCGGAAACTGTTCAAAGGCGGAGCCGCGGCATACACCCAACTGTGGACCAGGAAACTTCGTGAGGTGAAGGCTGCGGGAATTGGGGTGGGCGTAATCGCCGTGCTGCATCAAGGGAGTCTCGAAGCT
>JAFAVN010000043.1 GCA_019242435.1 Verrucomicrobiota bacterium
GCGAGCAGCATCAACATGCACCATTGCCGGCCCACAAATTAAGCCAGATTCCGGAGCCGATCGCCACACTACTGAGGACACTTCTCGAAAAGGATCCGTGCCGGCGCTTTCAGAGGCCTGCGGAACTGGAACAAGCGGTGGCCGGGACTTTGGAATCATTGGACCGATTGCTTGCCACAGATCACTTGGGGTCAGATGGCAAGCGGGTGCAAGCAGACAGATCCGTCCAGGTTCGGGTCAAGATAAAACCCCTGCCGCGTGTCTGGTTGCGCACCTTCATAATCGGGGTGATCCCCCTGGTGATCGCCTGGCTTTTATTGCCTGGTCCGGTGGCGTCATTGCTCGGTCGGCGCCATCACCTGCTAGTTGAAAGAAGTATCGCGGTGCTTCCGTTTGAGAACATCAGCCCGAACCAGAATGATGCTTATTTTGCGGATGGCGTCCAAGATGAAATTCTTCGGGATCTGGTTGGAGTTGGGCAACTGAAAGCGGTCAGCCGGACTTCGGTGATGCAGTATCGCGGAGACTATTTCGACTTGCGGAAGGTCGCGTGTGCTCTCGGCGTTACAAACGTGCTGGAGGGGACGGTACAACGGGACGGTAATCGAGTACGGGTTAGTATTGCCTTGATTGACGCTCGCAATGATAACTTGATCTGGACGGATAGTTATGATCGGGAGTTAACCGATGTCTTTGCCGTCCAAAGTGAAATTGCTCAGCGGGTCGCTGCGAAGCTGAATGCGCGGTTTGGTGAGAGAGCAGTTAGTGAGAGAACCTCACGCGAAGATGCAAAGACGCAAAGGTAAGACGAAATACAGGAAGGCCTACGATTCGTTTGCTATGGGTGACAGGAGTTCGAATGCGGTAGCCAGGTGCCGGCCGGGGAACTTGCAAATCGGGTTAGCCCCGGTCGACTGTGCCGCCCACCGATCAGTAATCACTAGTCTCCGGCGGAACCGGACAAAGACCTCACGCAGAGCCGCAAAGGCGCAAAGCGAGCTATGAGGGTGATCGCCGCGCCGTAGCGCAGCGGAGGCCGGCTCCGCTAGGAGCGGCATCCAAGGCCATGCACCCGAAGGTTTATCAATCTTTCTCAAACAGATATCGCTCCTACGGAGCTGGTCTTTGTTTTTGGGCCGAGATCTATAAAGATCTAGCTCCTACGGAGCCGATCTTGGGTTCGGCAAAAAGGGATGGAGAAACCACCTGATGTTTCACCCATCGTAAACGAATCGTAGGCCTTGTACTTCGCCGTAACTTTGCGGCTTTGCGTGAGTTCTTCTTCCGCAGCCTCGCGAAGCGATGACCGATTCACCTCTAATTCCGATTTGCGCCTTTGCGGCTTTGCGTGAGGTGTTTGGCGGTTTCCGCCGCCGCGCCGGAGCGCGGCAGAAGCGGCTGATCGCGTCTAGGTTATGATTACTATAAAGATTTGGCTCCAACGGAGCCGGTTTTTTGTCGATAATGCCGTGGCGTCCGTGCTAAGTGCTTGGTCGGCCACCCCAAATTCAAATCAGATGACACGAGCCAATGACCGATGCTGGATTTCATTCAGTTTTTGCCGGAACCGTCCCGCAGCCGTCAGCCTTCGCCTGAGCTGTGTTTTCATCTGTGCTCTGCTTTTCGGATGCGCTGAGAATGCCAGGGTTTTTTATCTGTCGAATGCGGTAATTCATCCTGAATTCGACAAGCGGTATACCATCTGGAACGGAGAGCGAGTAGAAGTCGATTGGACGCCTTCCCTGCGGGTGGAATCTTCCAAATATCTGGCTGGGTACGATCGGGTCCTGTTAGCAAACTCAATCCATGAGATCGGTCTTCGACACGAATATAAAATGGCCGGGGAGGGTACGCCTCTGGTGGTCCGCGCCAAAAACCCCGAGCAGACCCCGGAAGAGCGACACTACCCGACCACTGGCATTACCCTTGGAATAACGGCCGTCAAAGAAGCGCGGCCCGGGCAAGTACCCTTGCTCAAACTCTACGATTCGTTCGATCCGGTCGTGGTGCGATCCGCTGCCGGGCCGGAACCTATCGCCGCCAATTACACGGCTACTTTGGCGGTGTTGTATGCGCACGCCGCGAGAGTGGCCGGGAGTTCCTTCGCATCGTTTATCAGGCCTGATGATCCCCGGTTCGCAACTGGTGTCTACCTGATTCATCCTTACGATCCAAATAAAATTCCGATCCTGTTTATTCATGGCCTGCTTGGTACTCCGCTCTCGTGGCAAAACCTGGTCAACGACCTTTGCTCAGACCCCGAAGTTCTTGAGCATTATCAACCCTGGTTTTTTCTTTATCCGACCGGCCAGCCTATGCTGGAAAGCGCGGCTCAACTTCGAGAGGATCTGCAAACGACCCAGCGCGTATTCGATCCCAGCGGCAGTGCGATTCCCTCGCATCATGTCGTCATTGTCGCTCATAGCATGGGAGGATTGCTGGCCCATACTTTGGTTTCGGACTCAGGCGACGCCCTTTGGAACGCGTTTGCGACCAAGCCGCTGAACAGCTTGAAACTGCCTGCGGAGGTAAGAGATTTGGCTCTGAGATATTTCTTTTTTCAACATCA
>JAFAVN010000081.1 GCA_019242435.1 Verrucomicrobiota bacterium
GCACCGGTGCTTTCCGCTTCGAACAGTTCATCAAGTGTCTGCACCCGCTTCCGAATCCGTCCGAGGAAATCTTTCTCATCAGTGCCATAGTACTCGGCGAGTAGCCGAACGGTTTCTTCATCGTACTCTTTGAATTTGTGGGCTGCCCTGTGCGCTTGATAAGCGCGGAAACCAAGCATCCGCAGCGCCTGGATGCTCATTTGCAGCGAGGATTCGAGCGTCTCGCGAAAAATATCTGTAACTCCCAGCTTGATCAAGCGATACGCGTGTTCGCGGTCGTTGGCTCGAACTAACAATTTCAACTTTGGGAAATGTCTTTGAACGAGCCTTACCAGGTCTAACGAACTGTCGACGTCGTTGATTGCGATGACCAGCAGTTTGGCTTGGGCGGCCCCGGCAGCCAGCAAAAGGTCGAGCCGGGTAGCGTCACCATAGAAAACTTTGAAGCCGATCTTCCGAATCAAGTCCACCTGCTCCGGGTCAAAATCGAGAGCCGTGGTCCGGATTTTTTGGGCGTTCAACAAACGGGCTATGACAGCACCATATCGGCCGACTCCTGCGATAATTACCGGATTATTCCGTTCGTCGATTTTGTCGGCATCTCGCTGCGGCAGTCGACTGGAGAAGCGAGGCTGGATCAGAAATTCGTTTATAGTGAAGAGGAAGGGTGCCGCCACCATGGAGAGAGCGACCACTGCGATTAAGCGATCAGCAAGACCTTGATCGAAGAGCTGGTTGCGTACCGCGAAAGCGACCAGAACAAAGGCGAACTCGCCGCCCTGAGCCAATGCTATCGAAAAAGTAAAATTTTGGCTGCTCTCTAACCGGGATGTCTTTCCGATGGTCAGGAGAATGATTGCTTTGAGAACCAGAAGCCCGATGACCAAGCCGAGCATCTGGAGCGGCTCTGACCGAATCAAGGAAAGATCAATACTGGCGCCGACCGAAACAAAGAATAGCCCAAGTAGCAGGCCTTTGAATGGCTCAATATCGGATTCTAACTCATGCCGGTAAGCGCTATCGGCCAGTACTACACCGGCCAGAAATGTTCCCAATGCCGGAGAAAGCCCCAGGAGTTGCATGGCGAGCGCTATTCCGACCACCAGCAAAAGGGCGGCTGCAGTAAAAATTTCGTGCAACCGGGTTAAGGCAAGGAAATGAAAAGCCGGGCCGATGACGAATCGCCCTCCTACTACAATGGCAGAGACAACCACCACGAGCTCGAGAGGTTGGACCCAAGGCGCCGAGTGGGTCGTAGCAGCAGCCAAATGTTGGCTCGATTCTCCCAGAAACGGCATGAGGGCCAGAATCGGGATCACCGCCAAGTCCTGAAAAAGTAGTACCGCAAATGCAGTTTGGCCGCCCTTGGTATTGAGGCGGCCCTTCTCCGCGAGTGACTGCACCGCGATCGCGGTGGATGACTCAGAGAGGATCAGGCCAACTGCAACGGCAGGCCCGATCGCTAGCCCAAAGGGAAGTGCCATCACAGCGACCGCTACCGACGTCACTGATAGCTGCAGAAGGCCAGACCCGAAAATCGGCCCCCGTAATTGCCAGAGCAGGTGAGGTCGAAGTTCCAAACCAACCAGAAAAAGCATCATCACCACCCCGAACTCAGCGACGTTCATAACGTCTCCGCGGGCACCTCCGATAAAGTTCAGAACGTGTGGTCCGATGATGACGCCTGCCAAGAGATAACCCAGAACCGAACCAAGCCCCAAACGTTTGGCGATCGGTACGGACAAAACAGCAGCAGCCAAATAGATAAAAGCTTGAAACAAAAAACCCGAGGATTCCATGCCGATCAGGAGGTCTTGAGTAGCGCCAAGGCGTCGTTCAGGGTGGGGAAAGCCAGTAGTTTGTCCACTGGGATTTCATCGTCCCGCAAAGCTTCCAAAAGCCTTCGATAAGCCGCCCTATAACGTCGAATGTCATCTTCCTCAGTCATCCAGAGCACTCCCGGGACAACGAACGGGGGCAGGTAAGTCATGCCGCAAAGGCGCGCGGTCTGTTCGAATGGCGCCAGAAACTCGCGAACTGTAAAATAATTATAGCCTTCGCGTGAGTAAGCGGAAAAAGGGCCGCCCATACTGATTGCACTAAGCACCAATTTGCCGCGCAGCTTCGTTCCGTTTTTTCCGTAGGCAAATCCGTACTCGAGTACCAGGTCTTCCCACTGTTTTAAGATGGCCGGCGAGCTGTACCAATAGAACGGGTGCTGCCATACAATAACGTCGTGATCCAGCAGCAGTTGCTGTTCTCGGGCGATATCGATGTAAAAATCGGGGTAAAGCTCGTAAAGATCGTTCGTGGTAACCCCGGTCATCGATCCGACGGCTACGACCAACTCGCGGTTGATCAGCGATTTCTGGTAGGCCGGATGCGCGAACAGGATCAGTAAACGTCTGGGAGACATGGTTAGTGCAGTCGGTGGTTAGTGATTTCTAATCGACTATGTTTGCCATAAGCTTGGGAGTCCTTCAGTTGCCAATGGATTTCCGTTCCCCTTCAGTACCTCTTTTGCGCACCTCTCCAGGAGGTTAGTGATATGAAAACAAAAACCTTATCCGATTACCCGCTCTTAATCGGTGAACTTCTGCGCAGATCAGAGATCCGTCGCAGAAAAAGGGGGCATTGGAAGCATCTTTGGTCCTCAGTGCGACAGACCAAATAGCTTTTCCGGCGTGAATCGGTGTGAGCTTTCGCATCGAGCCGAAAGCGATAGAACCGTGGCCTGCATCGCCCACCATTCCATCTAGGCATCTGGGCGATGGAGCCCCAAACGGATCGGTTCGGTAGCCGCCCCCGCAATTGCCTCCCTGAGACCCAGTATCTCTTTGGGCTCATGCGCCGCAGACAATGTCACCCGGAGTCTTGCCGAGTTCCGAGGAACCGTGGGAAACCGAATCGCGGGAACCAAGTAGCCTTGCTCCGCCAATTTCTCGGAAGCCCGCAGAGCTTCGGATTCGCTTCCTACCACAATAGGAACAATCGCGGAGCCGCACGAGCCGGTTAGTTCTTGGTTTTCTCGGCATCGTTTTACGTTGTCCCGAAGAGTTGCCCGTAGTTGCTCGCCGGTGGGAGAGCTAATCAAAGAAACCCCGGCAATGGCAGCAGCGACGGCGGCCGGCGTTGGCGCAGTAGAATAAATGAAAGTGCGCGCCGAATTGATCAGTAGATCGATTAACGCAGCATCACCCGCCACAAATCCTCCGGCGGAGCCGACGGCCTTGCTCAGTGTGCCCATTTGGATCTCGATGCGATTACCTAACCCCAGCTCTGCCGCTAATCCGGCTCCCCCAGGTCCGCAGACGCCGGTGGCATGCGCCTCGTCCAGCAGGAGTATCGCTCCATACTTTTCCTTCAGTTCCACGATCTCCGAAAGCGGGCAAAGATCTCCATCCATACTGAAGACTGATTCCGTCAGCACGAGAATGTTTGATCCGGGCCGTTTTTGGCGTGCCCATTTGAGCAACTCCTCAAGACGGTCCAAGCGGTTGTGCGGATAAACCCGGATCTCGGCGCCGCTTAACCTGGCGCCGTCGATCAAACAAGCGTGAACCAGTTTATCGAGAATAATGATGTCGCCTTTGCCGAATAGAGCGGGAATCGTACCTGTGGCAGCGGCATAGCCGCTTTCAAAAGTTAAAGCCGCAGTGGTCTGTTTAAATACCGCCAGCTTAGCTTCTAGCTCTTGATGGACCGCCAGTGTTCCGGTGATCAGGCGCGACGCACCGGATCCGGCCCCAAATTCTTTCACCGCTTCGATGGCTGCTGCCCGCAATGCGGGGTGCTGCGCTAACCCAAGATAGTCGTTGGAAGCAAAGTTCACGAATACCCGGCCATCGCGCTGCACCCGTATGCCGTCGACCGAATCGATCGTCCGCAGGCGTCGGTGGAGCGATTTTGCCTTCAGCGCGGCGAGGCGGCGGAGGTTAGGGGAGGAGTTCAAGGAGTTCAAGGAATTGGAGGAGTTCGACCAGTTCAGGAGAAGGAATACAGGAGCACAGGATGTAGGAGTTCAGAAGTGTCGAATCGACATGGCAAATGAACCAGCTAAGGACTCATAGGCTAACCGCTGCCAAAGTGAACATGCTGAGAAGCGCGCTTTAAAAAGTTGCTCCTCGAACTCTCGAACTCCTGCACTCCTTCATTCCTTGCCCCTACTTCGTCCTCTTCAGAATCTTCTCAATGTCAAGGTCTGGTGGTGCGCCTAGGTCCAAGGCTCGATAGTAATGACGCCGGGCCAGCTCAAGTTCCGGAGGTCGATGCTCGGTGTAGATGATGGCGAGGTTGTAATGGGCTTCAGCATAACTCTCGTCTAGTTCCACTGCTTTGCGTAGTTCCTCTTCGGCGGCATCGAACCAACCCCGTTTGCGAGCTAACACGCCCAGATACATATGAGCGTGAGCGTTATCCGGTTCAAGATAGACAGCCTGGCTGAGAGCGGCCAGGCCCGCATCCATATCGCCTTTCTGGTAGGCAATAATTCCTAGTGTCACCCACGCCTGTGTGAGGTCCGGATCCAAATGAACAGCTTTGCGAAGGTGTTTCTCAGCGTCATCGAGCTGATTCAACCGGTACTCAGTGGAACCAAGATTGATCCAGCCATTCGCGTAATTAGGAAACTGGGTCGTCACTTTCATGAACGAATTCTTCGCCTCTTCAAACTTGCCTTGCCGGAATCTCGCGAGTCCGTCCTCCAACGCCTGGCGCGCCTCCGGGCTGAGAATCGGAGCGTTGGTTTGCTCACCTGCGGCTCCCCACAGTAGAGTGGTGATCGTGGCTATGACGAGGGGAAGCTTCAATCTGGTCGATCGTAGCGGGGACTTCGAACCCTTCCTCATTCTCGACAGCCGGGGGGCTGGAGGGGTGGAACGTTGGAAGGATGGGATGCTCTTTCTCTGAATTGCATCCGCCGTGGCTGATTGCACGAGGCTTATCAGGCTATCGCAAAAGTCTCTCTTTTTCATCCTCTGCGGCCCAGGCCGCTGATGCTTGGTTTTGACACGGATCTTAGAGCGTTGTTCATCGGCCGGGGTTTGGGCAGGCCGCGAATATCGGACACCGTGGACCCGATTGACCTCATGGACAGTGTGGACGCGGAGAGTGGGACCGCCGGCCACAACGTCGACCTTGATTAGCCGGCGTTCTCGCTGCGTTCTCGGCGTTCTCGCTACTCTCAATCCGCCCGGCCCAGCTGCGTGGCCCGTTCGGATGCCGCGCGAACAGCCGACATGACCGTATGACGTAAGCCTCTGGCTTCGAGGATCTCGATAGCTGCCATGGTGGTGCCCCCGGGACTGGCCACCATCTCTCGCAATTCCGCCGGATGTTTGCCTGTCTCCCGGATCATCTGAGCCGAACCGGACACGGTTTGGACGGCTAGATCGAGTGCGATTTCGCGGGGTAACCCCATCATCACCCCGCCATCAGCCAAGGCTTCGACAAAAGTAAAAACGTAGGCCGGTCCGCTCCCACTCAGGCCGGTAACCGCATCCAGGGCAGGTTCCCGGACTCGATAAACGATGCCCACTGCTGAAAAAATCTTTTCGGCCACCTCGGCATCAGCCAGAGTAGCGTGATCCCCTGCCGCGTACGCGGTAGCCCCTTTGCCGATCAAAGAAGGCGTATTCGGCATGGCTCGAATCACCCGAGTCCGATGCCCGGCAGCGTCTTGCAACCGCTCCAGATTAATTCCGGCTGCGACTGAGATTAAGAGCTTACCATCCAGATATTGCCTGACCTCTTTCAAAAGCTG
>JAFAVN010000395.1 GCA_019242435.1 Verrucomicrobiota bacterium
TTAACGCTTTTTGCAACCGAGGAATGGCCGGCAGCCGACTGGCCCTACGGGCAGCTCGTCCGTTTCAAGCAATCGTCTCCGCTGGTGTTTGCCAAGGCGGTCGCTTCTGCTCGACATACAGTTGAGCTCCTGTTCAGCCTGGAACGAATCGTGGAATGCGATTGTTACCGGGCCGGAGACGGCGTTCATAAAATCTGGCTGGAAAAACGCGGAACTATCGAGCCGAGCTGGCGCAAGTCGCTTCGATTTATGAACGCAAAGCACAACGAACTGCTTCAGCTAGAACAAGGGCTTCTCGGTCAAAGAAAAGCCATCCGGGTAATCACGAATTCAGAATTGGTTAAGCGGCAGATCATTTCCGAGTTCAATTACCCCGAAAACCATATTTCTGTGATCTATAATGGAATTGCGGATACCAACTTTAAAAAGAAACCGGGTTCCCGCTGGGATCATCGTTATGATTGGGGACTAACCGACATTGATTTCGGCGTGCTCTTCGCCGGATCCGGCTGGGAACGTAAGGGGCTTCAATACGCAATCGATGCGGTAACGAAGTTAAACAATCGTCGCATTAAATTGCTGGTGGCGGGGGAGGGCAAGAAGCCGTCGTTCACCCCGAAATCAGTCCGTTTCCTGGGCCCGGTTGAGGACATGCATTCTTTGTGCATGGCAGCGGATATCTTCGTTTTACCGACTCTCTATGATCCGTTCTCAAACGCCTGCCTGGAGGCGTTAGCCGCCGGAGTCCCCGTTATCACCACGGTACATAATGGTTTCTCTGAAATCATCGAACGGGGAGTTCACGGTGATGTTCTGGATGACCCGCGAGACATCGCTGCACTGACCTACGCAATCAATCGCTGGCAGCCACTCAGTCAAAAACCGGAAATTCGTGATGCTTGTTCTAAACGAGGTCACGAGTACCTGATCGAGCGAAACGTCGCCCAAACTCTCAAGGTACTGGAGGAGGTATATTGGGAAAAGTACGGCAGGGTTGGTAGTGAGAAGTAATCAGTAAACAGTGATCAGGGTTGCAGCCGGCTCATTAACGAAGCTCACTTCCGTGAACGTAATTCATCCGGCATGATAAGCCGGATCTGCCCTGACTACTGAATAGTGATTACTAATTACTTACCTGCTGCTCAGTGGCCGGATCAAAGAGATGGATCGACTCCGCCGGAATCGACAGGCGAAGCCGTTCTCCAGCCTCACGACCCCATTGCTCGTTTACTTGCACGATTACTTTCAGATCGCTGCCCACGTTTACTTGCAAGATCGTGGAAGCCCCTTGCGGTTCGACCACGTCGACTACCCCGGGTATAGCATTCTCTGCTTCGCCGTTGCGAGCGGTTCGGATATGTTCCGGGCGCACGCCTAACCAGACCTCCCGTAAGCCTCGCGTTTCCAAGGCCGTTGCCATTGGCGGTGGTAAAACTATCTTAAAATTGTCGCCCGCTGTGAGAGTGCCCCCCTCCACAACCTTTGTCAGGATAAAATTCATGGACGGACTTCCGATGAACCCGGCCACGAACCGGTTAGCCGGAGTATTGTAAAGCTCTTTCGGAGTCCCAATCTGTTGGACATGTCCTTTCGACATCACCACGATCCGATCGCCCATACTCAATGCCTCGACCTGGTCGTGCGTAACATAGAAAGTGGTGACGCCCAATCGCCGTTGCAGCTTGATAATTTCCGCACGCATTTCAACCCGCAGTTTGGCATCGATGTTGGACAACGGCTCGTCCATGAGGAAAACCTGCGGTTCCCGGACGATTGCTCTGCCCAGGGCAACCCTTTGTCTTTCACCGCCGGAAAGCTCTTTCGGCCGGCGATCGAGCAAATGAGCGATGCCCAGGATGGTAGCTGCCTCCTTGACCCGGCTCTCAACTTTTTCCTTTGGTAATTTCCGTAGCCGTAAGCCGAACGACATGTTACCAAACACATTCATGTGCGGAAACAGGGCATAATTCTGAAAAACCATGGCTACATCGCGTTCCCGCGGAATCATCCCGACGACATTCTTCCCACCGATCTTGATCTCCCCCTCGCTCACCGTCTCAAGCCCGGCGATCATCCGCATCGTCGTCGTCTTGCCGCAGCCAGACGGGCCGACTAACACGACGAACTCGCCGTTTTTGGTTGTAAGATCGAAATTCTCTACGGCCAACACGTTGCCGTACCGCTTAGTTACTTTGGTTAGTTCGACGATAGCCACGTTTAATAGGAAGTGATTGGTGATGGTTTGACGCTTGGGAGCAGTCGCCACTGACCAGTATTGAAAGTCAATCTGGTTGCGTGCAGGCCGATCGGCGCTTGGGATCGAACCCGGAGTCTTGGTCCATTTGAGAGTCGATTCATCCGTATTCCTCAGACCTTTCTTCTTACAGGCTCGCTTCTATAAACATCATCTTCGCGCGTTGGTTTTCCGATTACCGCCCAAATCCGCGAATTTGCCCGCACCAATCACGAATCACCAATTACCAGTCACCTTTCATCCCTTAACTGCTCCAAACGACAACCCGCGAGCGAGGTAGCGTTGAACGAAAAATGACATGATCACGGGAGGCGCAATCGCCACCAGGGTATTCACTGCCGCCTGGTTGAAATCGACTCCCCTGGTGCTGCGCGAAGCCAGAATGAACGCGGGCATTGTGGCCGCATGTTGGGAAGTCACCGCGGAGGCGAACAGCGCTTCGTTCCAGCAAAAGGCGAATACGATGAAAGCGGTGACAATCAGACCGTCAAGAGAAAGTGGCACCGCGATCATCCAAAAGATCTGCCAAAGTGATGCCCCTTCAATTCGCGCGGCCTCTTCCACCTCCTTGCTGACATCCCGAAAAATGTCGCGCATAATCACCACACAAAAGGCCAGATTAAAGGTGGAGTAGAGCAGTATCAGTCCGAGCCAGGTGTCGATCAAGCCGAGCTCGGCCAACAAGATGTAGAAAGGGGTCAGGACCACGACCGGCGGCAAGACACGTTGGGATAGGAACCAGAGAGTGATATCTCTGCTCTTCATCCGCTTAAACTCAAACCGAGCGAGGCTATATGCAGCCGGTGTCCCCAGGATCAACACGAACAGGGTCGTACCCACGCCAACCAAAGCACTGCTAAATAGACAATTGAGAGCTTGCGGATCGCTGAGCACGAATTTCCAGGCGTCTAACGACGGGGTAAACTGTAGAAACGGGATCACGGCTCCTTGCCGAAATGTATCCGCCTCAGTCTTAATAGAGTTGTTAAACGCCCACAGAAAAGGGATTGCCACCCAGACCAGCGCCACGCAGGCAATCGCCATCGCAACCAGTTTGGATCCCCATTTAGAATTTCGCCAAAGCAGGTTTTCCATTCTATTCGATTCGTTTGCGCATCTGCTTGAAAAAAATGGTGATGACGACCGACACCAAGATCAGATAGAGAACTCCCATGGCGGAGCCCCTGCCGAAATCAGTAAATTGAATGGTGGTCAGATCCGCCATTATGCTGAAAAGCTGGGTGCTGGTACCTGGACCGCCGCTGGTCAAGGCATAGGGCAAGCCAAAAGATTTCATGCCTTCAATGATGCGCAGGAGTATGGCAATGGTGAGAACCGGCCAGGCGAGCGGTAGCGCGACATGACGGAAGACTTCCCAATGACTGGAAGCTTCCAACATGGCCGCATCGTAGATGTCGTTAGGAATGGCGGACAGGCCAGCCAACGACATCAAGAATACGAATGGAGTCCAGATCCACATATCCAAGATCATCGCCGCCGCTAAACCTCCCGCTCCCGTAGAAAGCCACTCGATGTGAATTCCCACAGCGGCCAGGAGAGTGGTGACTAACCCACCTTGGTCAGTAAACAGAGTAACACCTAGATACCCAATTGCCACCTCCATGGTGAACAATGGAGCCGTCAAAATAGGACGGAAGAAACTCTTGCCCGGCAGCCCGATGGTAATGATCCACGCCAGGACAAACCCGGCGCAAACCTCGATCGGTACGGTCACCAGAACGTAAACCAGCGTGATGAAAATTGAGTACCAGAAGCCGCCATCGGTCAACACCCGAACATAGTTATCAAACCCGACAAAACCAGTGATCCCTTCACCTAACACGTAGTTGACAAAACTGAAGTGAACGGCCGCAACAATAGGAAAAAATGTCAGTCCGATGACCCAGATAACGGCAGGCGCAAGCAGGGCATACTTGAATCCCCTTTCCGCTTTGCTTTGAGCTGATGCGATTACTGCCATGGGTGTTCCTTCCCGGTTCTCAAAAGCGGAGTATTGGAGTACCGGAGAAAGATTGTGCTCCTAACGGAGCATGGTTTCTGTCTGCATTATCCAACCTCCAGGCCCAGGACTTCAGCCTAGGCCTGTCGCCAACGCGGCTGCCGCGTGCCGCTCGGGATTGCCGTTCGCGGCGTTCGTTATCAAGTGTACGAGGCTTGATAAAGCTTCTTTTGCTTGTCTCTTCCGTATCGCTCGGTTATCCGCTCCCAGGCCTGAGCGCAATCATCCAATGCCGCCTTTGGCTGAGTCTGCCCGGCCAGGACGGCAGAGAGGCGGACGTCTAACTCGTGCCAGTATTCCGCCGTTCCAGGTATCCGAAGATACGACTCTTGAACCGGCAAGGTCAGGTTCTGATAATAGGCATCCAGATAGCGTTTCGCCTCATCAGCATCCCATCCTTGCTCCACCCATTCTTGGACATTCCCGGTACCAACCGGCGGGAAATATTCAAATCTCATCCCGGGCTGAACTCCGGTAAATCCATGAGTGCAGTTCCACAGGGCGTTTTTCCTGGTCGCCATGAAAGCGAGGAAATCGTAGGTCACCTCCGGCTTCTTGGAGAAACGGGAGATCACGCAGTGCCAGGTACCCCCGTTAGTATTTCCTGCCGTGTTCAGGTCAAACTTGTCCCACTGGCCCTTGATTGGATCATACGCTTCGTTCGTTCCAGGAATAATGGTAGCGCCCACTTTACCCTGAACTTTTGACTCCTTCGGATCCTGCGCGAACGTCGGCAAGTCGCCCCAGGTTGGCTCCATCGCCGCATGCCCTGACAAAAAGAGAGCCCAGCCCTGACCGAGAGTCCAGCTGATCGCCTCTTTCGGTCCATTAGACAGGAACTTTACGTAGTCCTCCAAAGCTCGAAGATGACCTTCTGAGTTAATCAGTGGTTTCATCGTATCCGGGTTAAACCAGAAATACTTATTGTTGGGTGAGCAAACGTAAGGTGCCGCCAGGGTCAAAAAGTGGAAGAAGCCTTGTTCATTGACCTTCGCGTGCAACGAAATTCCCCAGTCATTTTGACCGTCGCCATTCCAATCCCACCCGGTATAGAAGGCGGCCACATCGTGCATCTCCTTCATCGTCTTCGGCGGGTTGGGAAAATCATAGCCCATTTTGTCTTTGAACTTCTGCTGGTTCTCGGGCTTATCGAAGATGTCGCGGCGATAATAAAGGATCTGACAATCGCCATCGAAGAGAACGCCGTAAACCTTGTTCTCCCAGGTGTAAAGAGTCTTCATCGCGGGTATCCACTCGTTCGGATCCCAGTAAGGAAGTTTTGGGTCCTTCAGGAATGGCGCGATCTCGATAATGTAGGGCTGCTTTGGCACAAAAAAGTCACCGTAAAACCAAGCACCGGTCATATAGGCGTCATACCGATGCGTGGTTTGCAAATCCGAGAAGATTTGCTGGTGCAGCGTATCAATTGGAACTTCCGCGACATTCACCTTGCCACCGGTCTGCTCTTCCCAGAATGGCACCCAATGCTTCAGTCCATCGCCGACGGTTGCCTTTAGCACCATGATATTGATGGTCTGGCCCTTGTAAGGTTTGGTCTTCAGGAACGCGACACGCTCCTTCGTGATGGGCGATTCGTTGGGAAAATCGGGCGACGAATCCAGTAAGTTTCCCTCCGCCGCATATGCTCGGAAAGAAATGATGCGACTCAGCACCGCCGCAGAAATTCCCAGCTTGACCGCTTGGCCGATGAAATGCCGCCGGCTTATTTTGCCTGCCAAAAAGCCGGCAGTTAGTTCTTTGAAATGCTCTTGCGAGCGCTCGTGGGACATAGATAGGGATCTTAGTATTCTCGGTTATTCCCAAGAAATCTGTCAGGCTCGATTGGCGGACTCGGGCGGAGTTTTCGCGCTCAGAATCTCGATGACGAACAGCTTCCTTCTTTCGCCACCAACACGGAGCCATAGAGGGATTTCAAAAGGGGGGATTGCGCAAGCAACATAAAAAATGCGGGCGACAGAGTCAAGGGTACGCGCACAAATGTTCAGGGACCGCGGCCCGTGGCGTTCGGCAGGGGGTCGTTGTGCCAACGCCCAAACGCCGAATGTCTAACGGCTAACCTGCCTTCGGTGCATCCGGATTTACTCCCGGTCCGAAATAGCGCA
>JAFAVN010000399.1 GCA_019242435.1 Verrucomicrobiota bacterium
AACGAAACGAGCCTCGAGCGATGCTCTGCCAGCCTCCGGTCATTTGGGATAAAGCCAAGGACTTTCAAGTCTTTGATCCGTCAGGAAATGTCTGGCTCGACTGGACGTCTGGAGTGTTGGTTGCGAACGTCGGCCATTCCCATCCGAAGGTGAAACAAGCGATCATCGACGCTGTTGAAAATGATCTCCTGCACACCTTCGCTTTTCCGAATGAGAACCGCGAAACTCTGGTTAGGGCCTTACTCGCGAAATCGCCGATTCCCCTAAGCAAGGTGTATCTTTTTACAACCGGGTCGGAGACCGTCGAATGCGCCATCAAACTGGCTCGAACGTATGGGCAAACGCTTGTCCCGCAAAAAACGGCAATCGTCACCTTCCAAAACGCCTTCCACGGGAGAACACTTGGAGCACAAATGGCGGGAGGGATACCGAACCTGAAAACGTGGATAAAAGAGCCGGTGGGCGGTTTTTACCAATTACCTTTTCCGGACGGCTTCAGGGTCCCTCACTATTCTTTCTCTGATTTTCTCGAGTCGCTGCACGGCTCCGGCCTGAGCTCAGATCGAATCGCCGGGGTGATGCTTGAATCTTACCAAGGGGGCGGCGCGAGCTTTGCCCCAACACAATTCATACAGGAGCTTCGAGCCTGGTGCGACGCTAACCAGATTCAGTTGATATTCGACGAAGTTCAGGCCGCTTTCGGACGCACCGGCAAGTACTTCGCCTTCGAACATTACGGTGTTGTTCCGGATTTAATTTGCTGCGGGAAAGGACTATCCGGCTCGCTTCCTATCTCGGCGGTCATCGGCCGGTCTGCTTTGATGGATCTCCAGGAACCCGGTGAAATGACCAGTACGCACGCTGGGAATCCGGTCTGCTGCGCGGCCGCGGTCGCGAGTCTAAAAGTGATCGATGAGGAGAACCTGGTCGAAAGGGCAAAGACTTCAGGAGAAATTCTCCACCGATGCTTGAACCGGCTTAGGGACAAAAACGATGTGATCGGCGCAGTCCACGGCAAGGGTCTGGTGGCCGGCTTGCATATTGTGGATCCGCAAACTGGAGCGCCGGATAGCCACGCGGCGGCTGAGTTGATCTATCAGTGTTTTATCCGGGGACTTCTTCTTTTCGCGCCGCTCGGCTTTGGCGGGGCCACAATCAAAGTTTGCCCTCCTCTCACGACGCCGGAGGATGCCCTAACTGAAGCTCTGGAAGTATTTGAGGAAGCACTTGCCAGCATCAGTCAAATCCAACCGATAGCATCTCAGTAACTGATCGTGAAAGGGTCGCGGCGCCTACCGCTTGCAGCGGACATATCAATCGTGCCACACACCTTTGAGCGTAAGCCGCGATGGTCACAAAGAGTTTTTACGGCATGGGAGCCTTTCCTCTATTTAACGCCAGCACTTCTGGTGATGGTCACCATGACGGTGTTTCCGTTCATTTATACCCTCACTCTCAGTTTTCATCGTTGGAACCTGACTTTTGCCCGGCCAAGAACATTTATCGGCCTGGCCAATTATCAATCCATCCTCCACTCAGCCGATTTTTGGGCCTCGGCTGCACGCACGGCTTGGTACGTGGGATCATGCGTCGCGATCGAATTTGCCGCGGGCGTCTTAATTGCTTTTTTGCTCGATACCCAGTTCATCGGGCGGAGTATCGTTCGCGCTCTCATTCTCCTTCCAATGGTAATGGCACCCGTGGTCGCGGGTCTAATTTGGCGCTTTATTTTCAATGACGAATGGGGCTTGGCAAACACTGTCCTCAACCTGTTTGGCATCAGCAGTAAGGCTTGGCTCGTCGATCCCCACTTGGCGTTTTTCGCGGTCGTCGTTGCTGACGTCTGGCAGTGGACTCCGTTTATTGCTTTAATCGCGCTAGCTGGATTACAAGCCGTACCAAAAGAGCTAACCGAGGCGGCTCGGGTAGACGGTGCTACCTGGCTCCAGATACAGCGGTTTGTCACGGTGCCGATCATCCGCCCTATTCTCGCGATCGGCTTACTGATTCGCCTAATCGACTGTTTTCGTAACGTGGATCAGATATTTGTTATGACTTATGGCGGCCCAGGCGTTGCCACCTCGGTACTCGGCTTCTACACCTATCTAAAAGGATTTAAGTTTTTCGACATGGGTTACACGGCAGCGCTGGGGATCGTTCTGGTCTTAATTATTTCAGTGCTGGCTCAGTCGATTGTAAAGATAGTAGCCAGCACCAGTCGGCACCGGATATGAAGACATTGGCCAAGTACATCGCGTT
>JAFAVN010000498.1 GCA_019242435.1 Verrucomicrobiota bacterium
AGTTGAAAGACAAAGTCGACGGAATAAAAGTTTCGCTTCTGGACAAAGAGCGAGAGATTGCATTGCGCCGCCGGGTACCGGAACAGATAAAAATCTTTACCGGCGACGACTTCAATTATCCGGAACTGATTCTCGGCGACGAACAGGGCTATAGCCATGCGTTGCTTGGTATCTTTGACGCTATCGCGCCAGCCGCCTCGGCGGCTCTCGGAGCTTTGGATCAGCACGATCATAATCGCTTTCTGGACCTATTGAATCCCACCATCCCCCTCTCCCGCCACATCTTTCAAACACCGACTTACTATTACAAAACCGGCCTGGTCTTTCTCGCCTACCTGAATGGCCATCAATCTCATTTCCGAATGATTGGAGGCCTTGAATCAGCTCGCTCAGTGCTACATTTCTGCGAACTCTTCCGTTTAGCGGACCAGGCGGGCCTGCTGCGTGAAATCGCGGCTGACAGGATGCAACATTTCCTTCGCCTGGCGGGGATCGATAATCAGTAATCACTAATCAGTAATCAGTGGGTCACGGGTTTTCTGCTTCGGGTGGAGTAATCAGCCATTCCAGGCAACTGCAAAATTACTGATACTGATTAGCGAATATTTGATTACTGACCATGAACCGCCTGAGCATCAACCAATACTCGGTCCGACAGTTAACCCTTGTCGAACTGGTGGAAGAATGTAGAGAAACCGGCATCGGAGTGTTAGGGCTTTGGCGCGACAAGGTCAGCTCTGCGGGGAGCGATCGCGCCAGACAATTGTTGAGAGATGCCGGTATCTCGGTGTCGAGTCTCTGTCGAGGCGGCTTTTTTCCTTATTCCACGGATGAAGAGTTGGTCAGGACCACTGCAGACAACCGAAAGGCGGTGGACGAAGCAGCAGAGATAGGTAGTCCGTTGCTGGTGCTGGTCTGTGGCGGGATCGCTGCAGCCGGATTGGAACGCAGCCGGGAGATGGTGCTGGAAGGAATAGCCAATCTAGCGCCTTATGCCCGGGATCACGGGGTGAAGCTCGGAATCGAACCCCTGCATCCAATGTTTGCAGCCGATCGCTCTGTCATTTCCACACTCGAGCAAGCAAATGATCTCGCCGATCACTTCTCGCCGGACACTGTCGGCGTCATTGTCGATACCTATCATGTCTGGTGGGACCCCAATGTGTACCGGGAGATTCAGCGCGCCGGCGACCGCATCCTTGGCTTTCATATGAGCGATTGGTTAGCGCCCCCTCCCCATTTCTTGAACGGCCGAGGTTTGATGGGTGACGGCTTCGTCGAGTTCAAACAGATTGCCGCTGCGGTGAACCGAGCCGGCTATGCGGGTCCCATCGAAGTCGAAATTTTCAACGAGGAGCTGTGGGCACTCCCAGGTCCCCAAGCGCTTGCATTGATCAAAAGCCGTTTCCAAGCCGTGCTCGCCTAAGGCTCACCAGATAAAAAATCACAAATTAGCCCAGCGCCCTAGCGAGCTATTTCGTCCAGGAACCAATCCAAACGACAGATTGCTTCCGTCGAGTAACTGAGCCATTTGTCATCTGTCATTTGTTATTTGTCATCCGGGCGAGCTTCAGGCGAGCTCGGCTTTATGCGACCGATAAACACTTCCATCAGTAGCAAGAAAGACCTGGTCAAACAGGCCTTACGAGAGGCCATTCTCAATGGTGAGTTGGCTCCTGGCACGCGTTTGATCATCGACGATTTGGCGACACAGCTAGGCGTCAGCCCAATCCCGGTCCGGGAAGCGCTACAACAGTTGCAAGCAGATGGTTACGTTGAGATCCAACCTTTCCTCGGTACACGGGTAACACCCATCGAAGCCGAATCGGTGGTGGAAGTGTTCAGTTTGCTTGAAACCATCGAGACTGTCACCAGCCGGTTTGCCTGTCTGCACCTGACCGAAGACGAGCGGGGCACGCTAAAGGAAATTGTGGGTGGAATGGAAACCTTGGTGGCCACGGGCGATGCCGAGGCTTGGTCAAAGGAAAACCGCCGGTTCCATCAGATTATTTGCGATCGGGCTGGTACGCGGCTGATCAGCAGCGTCATGACCAAAGTACTCGACCACTGGGACCGGTTACACCGCGTCTTTCTGACAGAGGTCTTCGCCAAGCGCTTGCCCGAAGCCCAACAAGAGCACCGGGAAATCCTCCGCGCCATCGAGGAGCGGGACCCCGCCCGCGTAGAGAAAATCATTCGGGAACACAATCGACATGCGCTGCGCGCCTATCAGGAGTACCTGGCGAAGCGCGGTTAGTCAGGCGAAGAAGAAACTCGCGACGCGCTTCGCCGATAGCAGATGGCAAATAGCAGATAGCAGAACATCAGCATCGATCCGCGGCGCTTACTGACTACTGATCACGGCTCGGGTACAAGTTCAGGACATCGGTAACACTTAGGTTCAAGAGATAGGCAACACTCAAGGGCAATGCCCTGGAAAAACCAATCCAAATCTGTAACCTCAAACAAAGTGTTACCTATGTTCTGAGCCCGAAGTGTTGCCAATGTTCTGAACCCAGCACCCAGCCATCAATCACTTCTCACTTCTCAGCGTTCACTTCTCACCTCTCACTCCCAAAATGTCCTTATCGAATAAAACCATACTGATCAGCGGAGCGAGCTCCGGAATCGGGAAAGCAACTGCCAAACTACTGGTGGCCAACGGCGCCAACGCCGTTCTGATTGCTAGATCGTCTCAGCGATTAAAAGCATTGGCAGCAGAGCTCGGAGCCAAGGCGTTGGCGCTGCGGTGTGATGTCACCTCGGTTGCACAGTTGGAAGCAAGTGTACAAGCGGCTGTCGAACGCTTTGGTACCTTGGATGCCTTATTCGCCAACGCGGGAATCTATTTAGCGGGCGACGTTGCCGGCGGCCTGCCTTCGGCTTGGTCGGAGTTGCTCGATGTTAATATCAAGGGGGTAATGAACTCAGTGCACGCGGTGCTGCCGACCTTTCTAGAAAAAGGCTCGGGTGACATTCTAGTTTGCAGCTCAATTTCGGGGTATCAAGCCATCCATTGGGAACCGGTCTACAGCGCTTCGAAACATGCGATTCAAGCGTTTACCCACGGGCTTCGCCGGCAATTATCGCAGAAAGGAATTCGGGTAGGAGCGGTCGCCCCTGGGATGGTGTTAAATGAACTGTGGGGCATCCATGACCAAGCCGAAATTGACCGGCGGGCTAATGCCGGTGAAGGACTCAGATCGGAGGACGTGGCCGAGGCTGTATTATTCATGCTGACGCGCCCAAGCAACATTACGATCCGCGACTTGGTTATGCTTCCTCGAACACAGGACTTGTAAGGCGGGTTATTTCTCAGCCAACTCGCCGCGATAGATCAGCATACCATTGAATTGACGGGTGACCTGAGCGACGCAACCACCTTAGAAATATTCGCGCCCGCCTCTGTCAATTCCGTCACTTGGAACGGCTCACCAGTGAATGCCCGGCGAACGGCTTTCGGAACGTTGGCTGCCAGTGTTGAGGGACCCCATCCAATTCAGCTACCACCATTAGTTGATTGGAAATTCTACCCAAAATCCTTGAATTACTGGATGTAGAGCCGAACTGAATGCACGTCTGGTCTAGCAAAAAATTGATTTCAGAACACCGTTTAGACCAAATCGCAAGCGCCCGACCTCGGGTCTGCGTTGGACCGATGTGAATCCTCAGAGCCGCGCCGTTCGCGTTGGAGGCGGTTCTACCTTTGGAGCAGTGGACCACACCACGCACGCATTCGGATTAGCGGTGCCCGCGGAATAATATCAACCACTGGGGTCGGCGGTTTGACGCCGGGCGGCGGACTCGGCTAGCTGACTCGCAACCCGGCCAGGCCTGGTCGTCGACTCACGGATCATCAGCGTACACTCGAGCTGTTGTCTGGAGCGGATCCTTTGATTTCCTTGCAATCGTTTCAGTAAGGTTAACCAGGCTTTTTCGGCGATGGCATTGGTCGGCTGTCGCAGGGTGGAAACGAATGGGCGCAAGGCGGTCATCCATTCGCAGTCATCGAACGCGATGAGGGAGATTCCGCCAGGGAATTCAATTCCGGATTCCCATATGGCGCGGAGACTGCCGAGTGCCATCTGTTCCGTGAACGCAAATATGGCAGTTGGCCGGTCGCGCTCCCGCAAGACTCGTAAAACTTTCTGACGCGCTTCTACCGGATCGCTGCAATTGATGATTTGTCCCCGCCCCCGCCCTGCCTTGAGGGCCGCTTTAAAACCTGCAATGCGCTGTGCGATATTCCGGAGGGCAGGATTTGTGGCGACGGCTAGTATCTGCCGATGGCCGAGCCTCAGCAGATGCCCAGCGCCTTCGCGAGTTGCATCGAAATTATTTACATCGATTGAGTCAAACCCGGAAACTTCTCCGCCCCGATCTACGAGGACAGCCGGAACTTTATGCTGTCTGATGTCTTGCAGAGCGGCGGAATAATCCGAACATGGCACCAGGATCAACCCGTCTGGCTGCCGCCGAAGCAGTGCCCGCACCCTCTCCCGTTCGCGTTCCGGTTTCTCCTGGGCATCCGCCAAAATAATTTGGTAGTTACTGCCCGCAGCCAGCTCTTCGATTCGGCTCAAAATGCCGGAGAAAAAACTGATGGTAATATCCGGTACCACCAATCCGATCACACCCGAGCGCCGGGCACGCAAACCGGCAGCCAGCCAGTTAGGATTGTAACCCAGTAGTTCAATAGCATCGCGAACCTTTTTCTGGCGCGCCGGACCGACGAATCGGGTCCCACGCAAGACGTTAGAAACCGTTGCTGTTGAGACACCCGCTGCCCTCGCCACGTCGCGAATAGTTGGCCGGACGTTGTTAACGGCTTGCTGTCTCTTAGGCACCTTCACTTCGATTTAGCCGGCCACAGTCGTGTAATCCATCGATCGCGAACTACGGCAATGAGGATGGCGACGATCATGGTCGCACCCCAGATCGCCTGAGTCAGATAGGGGCTGAACCCTACCAGGTTAAAACCGGTTGAGATTACTTGCAGAAGAACCAGTGACAAAAACAACCCGAGGACACGGCCAAACCCGCCGAAGGGATCAACACCGCCGAGCACCGCTGCCAGAATGGTGATCAGAAGATAAGATTCAGCGTAGCCCGCACTAGCGGAATTGAACCGAGCCATCATTACGAGAGCTGCGACCCAGCAGAGCAAACTCGAAACGACATAGACACCGACGAGGACCCATTCGGTAGCCACACCGGAGTAACGCGTCGCTTTCTCATTCGATCCAATCAGGCGAACCGATACCCCAAACGGTGTGTGCGTCAGCACTGTTGCAGCAAGGGCGGCGCAAATAATGAAAAGGATCATGGAGACGGGGACTCCCACCAGGCTTCCGTTACCCAAAAATAAAATGGCAGGAGGAAAGCCGC
>JAFAVN010000514.1 GCA_019242435.1 Verrucomicrobiota bacterium
TGGTGGCCGCTAACCTAGAGGCCCTGAAGCTCCGCGCATCGACCTCACCGGCGTCGGTCCGGTATGATGAAGTCGGTCGCCTATTGACTGGCTCTAACAAGGCCGTTGCCGCCGATGGATTGGCATGGTTGAAAGATCTGCGTCAGATCTTAAATGTCCCCGGGTTGTCCTCGCTGGGAGTGGAAAAGAAGCATATCCCGGAAATCGCTGCTAAATCAGCCAAAGCGAGCAGCATGAAAGCAAACCCGATCGATCTCACCGTGTCCGAGCTGGAGGGGATATTAGAAGCAGCATTCTGATCGGCTAGAGGTCCGTAGGAATAAGGGAAAAGAGGTAAGCGTCTTTCGGCTTGCCTCGTAATAACAGGCGATTCCGTAGCCGGCCTTCTTTAAATGCACCTGCTTTCTCCGCAACGCGGATGCTGGCTGTATTTCCGACGGCAACCACTATCTCGATCCGAATCAGGCCTAGGTGCGAGAAGCCGAACCGGGCCAGTAACCCGGCGGCTTCAGAAGCGAATCCCTGTTTCGTCCGAGAGCTTCTGATCCAGTACCCGATTGTGCCGATTCGGTGAAGAGGACTCGTGACTCCTACGCTGCCGCCACCAAGTACGTTGGCGGTGCCTTTTTCCAGTATGATGAAGGCATAATCTGAACCTTCTTCCCAAGCGCTCCGGCGAGTTGCGATCCACCGGCGGGTTTCTTCGATCTGATAACCTGGATGGAACCATTCCATCCATCTGGCGAATTCACGCGTGGATTCGACAATCGCTTGGTACAACCGTTCCGCATGGCCGGGCTCTACCGGCACAAGTGCAATTCTTCCATCGTTCGAAATCGATTCGGGAATCGCGAGCATGACCTTTTAGTGTTCCGTCACGAATAGCTTAGCTTTCGTTGCGATCAAAATGGCCGCCGCTATCGAAGCAGCAGAATCGTCACAGAGCGAGGTGGGACATTGGCACTAATTGATTCGCCGTGGAATGCAACGGAGTTGGGCGGCGGCTGAGTCACACCGTGGGAATCGAACTGGCGAGCAGTAACAATCCGGTTGGGTAGGCGGGCATTTACTATTTCCGCACTGATGATCCGCGGAGCCAGGCTCAGATTGGCTTCGGCAAAAATGATTCCGTGATCGCAACGGAAACAGGCAGCCGCAAATCCCAGCGTGGACGATTTGGGCCCGGCTACCTCAGAGCCGGAAGGTACCAGCTGCGAGAACATCTGCAATGCTGTCGCCACCGGTTTGCGTTGGCCGTCAACATTAAGAAGACCAAATGAATCCTGAGTCCAGGTTGGGTCCTCTGCTTGCCAATAGGAAAGTGAATTTGCGCCGTCAGCAACCAGCTTTAGGACTTCTCCCACAACCGAGACGGCAAAATCAGGAGAGTCGGTTGCATTATTTTCTCCTCGAGTGTGGGGCCCGGAATCAAACGGGGGTCGCTCCCACTGCGGGCTCTCACTAGAGAACTCGGTAATGGCAATGGGAAGCTGGTGAGCGTCTGCTAACAATCGCAACGGCACGCCGGCAAACCCTGCCGGTTCCGGACGCTTCTCAGTATCGTAATCATGCCACGAAAGCTGGTTTAAAATCGAGATATGACCTGTTTTCTCTAGGGTTTGAGTATAAGCCGGAACGGTCAGGGCAGAGCTGGTTCCAGGACCCTCGATTCCCACACTACCGAGGCCGGCGCCGTCGAGAGTGGCGCGGAGCTTAACCAACAGCAAGTCGTACTGTTCGGGCGTAAATTGAGTCCCATGCACGCTGTCTGGTTCATTCACCATCTCGATGGCGCTGGCGACTAATCCGAAACGCTTGGCGTATTGCAGGTTCGCCACGATCAAATTAGCGTAATCTTGGAGGTTTTCCGGGTTAATGCGGGAACGGTCCCCAACGTCGTCACTGGTGTGGTTGCACCACGGAGCCGGCACCTGCCAAAAAACGAAATGCGTCTGGACGCGCAAAGCGGAGAGTTCGCGGTGTAACCCGGAAAAGAGCGTCGACTGGTTATCATTCTGGTTACGGACGATGGCAGCCAGAATCTCGCCGACTGACATGTGAGCTTTAAGCTGTTCGTCCGGAAGCTGGGTAGCGAAACCGATGCGAACGTATCTCACGTGCAGGTCGCGAAGCAGCGCATCCCGCTCGGTCGGATGATCTGTGGAAGGCCAAAGCTGTACGCCCAGACCGAGAAACTTTTGTGAAGAATTGAAATCAAAAACTACCTTGTCATCCGCAGATGCGCACGAAACGAGGGAGAGGATGATTGTGGTCAGAGTCGAGATGATTTTCGGCCGGACGAACAATTCAACTGGATTCACGCGGCCAAGCTCGCCTGAAGCTCGCTGATGACAAATGACAAATTGTCGCTCGGCCCGCCGCCCGATCGGACTACGCCGCCGGATGAATTAATAGTCACTTATCACCCCACCCATCGTTTGTCGTAATCGGCTTCACCGAGCTCAGTAAACGTCTCGCTGATATCGGTGGTCAGCTTTCAACTGGTTAATGTATTGTTCGGCGTCGTCCGCCGACTTTTGACCGGCCCGTTGGATCACCGTTTTCAGTGCCGCATCGACGTCTTTCGCCATTCTCCGGGCGTCACCGCACACATAGAAATGAGCGCCGTTCTCCAGCCAGGACCAGAGCTCGTTCGCCTGCTGCAACATCCGATGCTGAACGTAAACTTTCTCTGCTTGATCACGAGAAAACGCTGTGTCCAGACGAGCAAGCACCCCTTTCTCTCTGAAACTAAGCAGTTCGTCTCGATAGAGAAAATCGGTGCTTTCCTTCTGATCTCCGAAAAACAACCAATTCGGTCCTTTTGCCTGGGTTGCTTCCCGTTGATACAAAAATCCCCGAAATGGTGCGATACCCGTTCCCGGACCGACCATGATGACCGGCCGCGATGGATCGGCGGGCAACCGGAAATGAGGCGATTTATGCACAAACGTGAAGATATTCCCGTTGACCCGATCAGCCAGAAAGGTAGAGCAAACACCTTTTCGCTTTCGGCCGTTAGTCTGGTATCGCACGATCGAAACCGTCAGGTGCACACTGTCGCTGTGGGCCGCGGGACTGGACGCGATCGAATAAAGGCGCGGAGCCAATTTTTTCAAATAAGAGACAAACTCGGACGCCCGGAGTTTGGCTGAAGGGTGCTCGACCAGTAAGTCGACGATCTCGCGTTCACTAAGATACGCTTTCAGCCGGTCCGCCGCAGCTGGGCTAAGCAAATCACGCAAAGCCGAGTCGCCACTGTGTTCGGCGACAAATTCGAACAAGCCATGCGGAATTCTGGTGATCTCGTAGAACTCCAGGAGGGCTTTGCGGAGCGGCAGTTCCGAATCGCCCGAACCAGGCACTGCTTCTTCACCATCGCAACTCAGAACCCTCAGAATCTGGTCAACTAGTTCCGGGCAGTTGCTGGGCGCCACTCCGAGCGCATCGCCTGCCTCATAAGTAAGCCCGGAATCGGTCAGCGAAATTTCTAAGTGCCGCGTTTCTTTCGCCGAGCCGGCCTTGGTCAAGAGCCGGTTCGCAGTTAGCTTTGCTGGAAAAGGATTTTTGCGGCTATAACCGGCCTCAATGGCGGGCCGAGTAGGAGAACCAGCGGCGGCCGCTTCCAGTGGCTGTAGCATATCTCTACCCGCCATTTTCGGTTCCGCTTCCAGGAGGGCTAAGATACCATTGGTCCATGCCGCAACGGGCGCTTCGTAATCAACGTTGCAATCGGCCCGCTGATAAATCCGACGCGCACCTAATTCCTCCAGACGAAAGTCGATATCTTTGCCGCACTTGCAAAACTGCTCATAGTTAGTGTCTCCTAACGCCAAAACGGAATAGCCCAGTTCCGGCAGCCGCGGGTGATCGGGCGCGTGCAATTCGTTATAGAACCTTTTCGCATTCTCAGGTGGGTCTCCTTCGCCGAAGGTACTGGTGACGATCAAAGCATGCGTCTCGCCGGCCAGAGCACCGGAAGAAATTTTGCCGAGACTGATCGCCTGTGAATCAAACCCACGGTTTCGTAACAGCTTCGAGATCCGTTTGGCCAAGGCTTCGGCGTTACCGGTCTCGCTCCCGAAATAGACATTGGCGCGGAGCTTAACCGGAGTTTTCGGCTTGGCAGCAAGATTCGGATTGCTCGAAAAAAACCCGGCAAG
>JAFAVN010000060.1 GCA_019242435.1 Verrucomicrobiota bacterium
CATTCCGCAAACCCGCTGGCTGTCCGGGCTCTGCCTGATTCTGTTCCTGGTCGCAGTGTTCCCCGCGAATGTTTACGCCGCCAAATCCGGTGCGAAAATACGCGATAAGCCCGTAACTCCTCTGGGTGTGCGCGGTCCTATGCAACTATTATTCATCCTGCTGATTCTGTGGGTTATTTCAGTTTGAGAGTATCTACTTTGCTAAATGATTTAGTTCTGCAGCCCGCTACCCGGACCCGCTGGAATTCGGGAAGAGCGGCAAAAATGCGGACTTCGGTATCCCCTCTAGGTGTCGGTCCGAAATTGATTATTTGCCAAGTCCCTAGACGGGGACACGTTTCCTGAAATCCGGGGTTTCGACTCGCCGCGAACTGAGTTCGCCGCCAAGGCATTGTCTCAAATTCCGAAAGAATAACCATATGCCTGATAACTCAGAATCCGCCAAACTCGGTGGATTCACCAAGCTGATCGAGTTGGCCTACGTTGTCGTGGTACTTTGCGCGTTTGCTTGGACAAAGGAATTTTTATTACCGATCATACTGGCGATTTTCATCAGCTTCTTACTGGCGCCCGTTGTATCTCGTCTTGAACGGTGGGGGCTTCACCCGATTTTAGCTGCCCTCGGCATCGTTGCACTAGCCTGTGGTATTATCGTAGCGCTCGCCTCCACCCTTTCAGTGCAAGCTTTGGACTTGGTAAATTCTCTGCCCAAGTACCGTGACAATATTCATGCCAAGTGGGCAGCGATTCAGTCGGGCCCACCCGGCCCGCTGAATCTGGCTTTTAGCAATATTAGCGTGTTAGTCGACGATTTAAGCAAGGTCTCGGCAACTGATAACGCCACTCAACAACCCGCGCCTACTAAGGTGGAAATTGTTGGTAGTCCTGAGAGCGTGTTCAAGCTGATCTTTAATAGCGTTACGCCGGTACTGGGACCGGTCGCCGAGTTGGCGGTGGTAGTGGTGCTGGTGGTGTTCATTCTGCTTGAGCGGAAACGATTTCGTAATCGTTTTCTTCGTTTAACTGGGCATTCTCACCTGGCTACCACCACCCTGGCCATCGATGAAGCTGGGTCACGAATAACGAAGTTTTTATTAGGGCAACTGTTGGTAAACAGTGGATACGCGCTGGTGCTCGGTATCGGGCTAACCCTCATCGGGATCCCTAACGCGATACTCTGGGCGGTTCTTACTCTCGTTTTGCGGTTCCTTCCCTATGTTGGACTCTGGATCTCAGCGTCTTTCCCCTTGATTTTGTCCGTCGCGATTTCCGCATCCTGGAAGGAGCCTATTCTAACACTCGGGCTTTACGTCTTTTTGGAAGTGTTTACCAACAACGTAGTGGAACCGTTCGTTTTGGGCGGGAGCACCGGGATCTCTCCTCTTGCGGTCATTGTTTCAGCACTTTTCTGGACCTGGCTATGGGGACCCATCGGTTTGCTCTTGGCAACCCCGTTGACAGCTTCATTGGTCGTACTTGGCCGGTACTTTTCGCCTCTCCACTTTTGCAGTGCATTGCTGGCGGAGTCTCCGCCAACGTCCTCGGAGACAAAACTCATCCGCTTCCTCATTGAAAACCGGCTTTCTGAAGCAAGGGCATTGATTTTCGAAACCGGAGAGAGACATCTCACTCCGGTTGTTGCTGAAGAACTGATCTTACCGGCTATCCGCGCGATCGAAAACGATCTGTTCCCGGGATCATCCGCCAGTCAAAGGAAGTCCGCTATTTATGAGCAAATTCGAGCATTACTCGAAGAATTGCCGGATCCGCCCAGAACTGATTCAGAGCAACCATCGGAACCGAAGGACTTGGGGCTGGTCATCGTTCCGGTCATCGGCGAAGGGGATGAAGTAGTAGGTCAAGTCCTGGCCCGTTTGCTGCAAGCCGAAGGTATCGGAACTTCTTTGCTTCCTTGGAAAACTCTCCGCGCCGAGAAAGTCGAACGTCTGAAGGAATCAAACGCAAACTGCATAATTCTTTCGGCAGTCGAATCGAGGGCGGCAATTGTCATTGGCAACATGACTCGCTCCATTCAAGATCTCATCCCCGATGCTATGGTTTGCGTGGGCCTTTGGACTTTGCCGAGGGAAGGAGCGGCCCGATTGATCAGACGAATTACCGAATCTTCGGCCAAACGAGTTTTTACCAACCTAAACGAAGCTGTCCGGGCCATTGTTAGTCTGGCTTTCCCGGCAAGTCAGGAGCGTGATTCGGAAGACATGCATGCACACCGCTGAGTTGATGTCGTCCCGGGCGCTTGAATCTAAGCTTATTTATCGTGGAAACGCACCCAGGCCATCGGCCAGCCCGCGCGTAGGCGGAATAGGGGTGATAGATGTTTCCTTCCCTATCCTTGTAGAAAACGCTCACTCCAGGCAAATCAGATGTATCTCCTTCCTGTAAATCGTTTCGTTCAACGAATTCTGCGAGCCCGGCATGGTGGTATTCGGCTTCGCCCTTCGGCGCTCCAGGTCCAAACGAAACATGACAGTCGTAGTTGAAATCATTGTTAGCGGACGATACCCATTTGAAATTCCAACCCCTTCCAGGGTGACTGACCCGGTTCAACCATAAAACGCAGTCGCCATTGTCAGCGTCCAAGGCTCGGAATGCCGAGGGTAAATCCAGGCGGCGGAGCGATTAGCTTCAACTGGTATTAACGGCGGCGACCCGGGTGAATCCGTCGGCGCTCCAGTCCTCGCTGCCCACGCCGTGATGGAGGAAGAAAAGGCCGTTGGGGTCGTACTTCTCCTTGATTGCGCGCAGCCGCGCATAGTTGTCGCCCCAGA
>JAFAVN010000119.1 GCA_019242435.1 Verrucomicrobiota bacterium
GCCGGAGGGCTGAGCCGGGTTGGGCGCAGCTCGGGATACAATTGGCGCACCCAGGCCTGATGGTCCGCTTTGGTGGCAAGCTGCCACCCGTTCACTTGTTCAACGAGCTGAAAGGCTCGGCCCAAATCCTGGTACTCTTTTTGCAGCTCGGCCAGCGCGCTTCTGACCGCTTCTTCATTGGTGTCCGAAAGGCTCTTCTGCTCTTCCGGCGAAGCGTATTCAAGCCCAAGCCGAATCGTGTATGCTAGCTCTTTCGGGCTCAAAGGCCTTTGAGAGCTGAACAACAAAGCTTCAACGACAACCTTAAGGGTGAGCATGATACCGAAGGATCTAGGAACGAGGGTACAGCCATGGCAAATGATAGATGACCCAAATGTTACGTAGACCTGTCATTCGGCATCTGTCATTTGTCATGCCTGTATCCTAGTTCCTAGATCCTAAAGAATCACCCTCTCAATCTCAATATCCGCAAATGGCGCAACCTGAATTACCCGGAGCTGCTTGAGCCGCATCAACTCGAGGAGAGCGAGAAATGTCACCACAATCTCGGTTCGGCTGGCAGCAGCGGCGAACAGGCTCGAAAACGTGGCCGGCCGTTCGGGCGTGATGGTCTCCAGAATGAAGTCGATCTTCTCGGAAACGGTAAAATTCTCCTCGAAAATCTCGCGTAGATCTTCCCGGCGCTTCTCTAGCTTTCGGAGGACCTTTTGAAATGCCGAAATTAGATCAAAAATGCCGACTTCTTCCTTTAAGAGCGTCTCGGCATCGTTCAATGTGGGCTTCCCTGCGATCCGAGGAATAATCCCTTCCTGGGCAATCTCCCATCGCTGCAACTGCATGGCAGCGTCTTTAAATTTCTTGTACTCAATCAGCTGCCGGATCAGATCCCAGCGCGGGTCTTCTTCATCCGACTCCTCTTCCGGCGGCTCTTGATCGACCGGAAGCAGGCTGCGGCTCTTGATGTAAATAAGGTTAGCCGCCATTACCACAAACTCTCCAGCGATCTCGAGGTCGAGCATCCGGAAGGTGTTCAGATATTCGAGATATTGATTCGTGATCCGCTCAATCGATACCGAGTAGATGTCGACCTCGTCCTTTTTTATGAGATACAGAAGAAGGTCGAGAGGACCTTCGAATACCTCAATCTTAACTTTGTAATCCGCATCCAAGGGGGTAACTGGTCAATTTACTTTCATTAGCAGCGCATTAGCTACTGCACAGCTTTTGGTGTGGCTCAAACTAACCAGGATCGCCCTGATCCCAAGTTGCTTGGCCAGGTCTGCGGCGCCTCCATGAAGAACCACGAATGGCTCCCCGCTGGCCCTACGCCGTATCTCGATGTCTCGCCATCCGACCTGCTGGGCAAAACCGGTCCCGAAAGCCTTTGAAACCGCTTCCTTTGCCGCGAATCGGGCGGCAAAATGTGGCGTCGGATCTGCCATGGAGCGGCAGTAATCGATTTCGCTGGAGTGAAAAACCCGTTCGAGAAAGCGTTGCCCGTGGCGCCGGATCGCGTCCGAAATGCGGTCGTTCTCGACGACATCGATTCCGATACCAAACACCATCAAGAATTATTCCCTTCGATGAGGCGGATCATTTCTCGCACTGCTCCCTCGAGCCCGGTAAACAGTGCCCGGGACACAATGGAATGGCCGATGTTGAATTCGTTCCAACCTTTAATTGAAAGCAGCTCCTTGATGTTATCGTAGTTAATGCCGTGGCCGGCGTTGACCACCAAACCTCGTTCCCTGGCCAAATTCGCGGCAGCCCGGAGCCGTTCAATTTCATCTTCGCGAAACGTCGGAGCTGCGTTGGCATACGCGCCGGTATGCAGCTCGACGGCTTCAACTCCGAGATCGGCAGAGGCATTGATCTGGTCGGCCATTGGTTCTATGAACATGCTCACTCGAATCCCAGCAGCATGTAAACGTTCTACCGTCCGGCGTAACGCTTTTGCGTTTTTGGCCACATCCAGACCGCCTTCGGTCGTGACTTCCAACCGGTTTTCCGGCACCAGGCAGACGTCGTCCGGCAATACGGTAAGAGCAGTTTCGAGGATATCGGATGAATTTCCGAGCTCAAGGTTGAGTTTGGTGATGATACTGCTTCGGAGGCGGAACACGTCCTGATCCTGAATATGTCGGCGGTCTGCCCGCAGATGGATAGTGATACCTTGAGCCCCTGCTCGTTCGCAGGCAGACGCTGCTGCTAGAATGTTCGGCTCACAATTCGGGGCGTCGAGAAGTCCGGCGTATCTCGCCTGGCGGAGGGTCGCTACGTGATCAATGTTAACACCAAGTTTCGGCATGGCTTTGAAAGGAAACAATTGTCAGTAAAGTGGCCTATTCTCTGAGATGATTCCAGAGCAGGTGGGCGCCAGCATGGTGGGGCTCCGACCGCCGACACGCCCTCACGCCGTATTTCCCCTTCAGTGTCGGAAGTGCCGGATCCCGGTAAACACCATCGTCATGTTCCGTTCGTCAGCTGCTTTGACTACTTCTTCATCGCGAACCGATCCGCCGGGTTGGATGGCTGCAGTCGCTCCAGCTTCAGTTGCTGCGATCAAACCGTCTGGAAAGGGAAAGAACGCATCACTGGCAACTGCGCTGCCTTTGAGTGATAGACCGGCTTCGCTTGCTTTCCAAATCGCAATCCGAGATGAATCAACCCGCGACATCTGTCCGGCACCGATTCCCAACGTCCGATCTTTTCGTGCGTATACGATCGCATTTGACTTCACGTGTTTAACCACCTTCCAGCCAAACAACATGGCTTTCATTTCTTCGGCCGTTGGTGGGCGCTTAGTCACTACGTGATTTTCCAGGTCTGTGATGTCTCCAAAATCTTGTTGCTGGACCAGCATCCCACCTATTACCGAGCGAACATCCGGTTCCTGATGGGTGGAGTTGAACCACTCCAGCACTTTAATGAGTCGCAGGTTTTTTTTCTTCTGCAGGATGCCCCTGGCTTCGGCCTCGAACTCCGGCGCAATAATTACCTCGCTAAAGATCTCCGAAATCGCGCGAGCCAAGGGCTCAGTCATCGGGCGGTTACAAATGATAATGCCGCCAAACGGAGCTTGTTTGTCCGTTGCAAATGCTTTCAACCAAGCCTCTCGCAGGTCGGGATCACTGCCGACGCCGCAGGGGTTTGTATGTTTCATGATCGCCACTGTTGACTCGGCGAATTCGCGGATGAGGCTGGCGGCGGCATTGATATCCAGGATGTTATTAAAAGAGAGTTCCTTTCCATGGAGCTTCTGGAAGAAATCACCGAACCGGCCATACAGAGAGGCGTTTTGGTGGGGATTCTCCCCATAGCGTAGCCGCATTTCCAGCGGTAACGAGACCGCGTAGGAACCGGAGGCAGCCGGCTCTCGGTTCAGGTAAGTGGCGATTGCGACGTCGTATCTTGAGGTCAGCAGAAAAACTTTAATCGCCAGTTGTTCCCGCAGCGAAAGCGTCGTTTCCCGGTCGTGCTCCCGCAGCTCTTCTAGAACGGTTTCATAGTCTTGGGGGTCACTCACCGTGGTGACGAAACGGTAATTCTTAGCTGCACTACGCAACATGGAAGGGCCCCCAATATCAATCTGCTCGATAGCTTCTTCGAGTTTGACGTCCGGTTTCCGGATTGTCTGTTCGAACGGATAAAGGTTCACCACCACCATATCGATCGGCTCGATGGCGTTCTTCTCCATTTGCTGCTGATGCGATGGATCTGTCCGGACATAAAGCAAGCCGCCGTGGACCCTGGGATGAAGTGTCTTTACTCGTCCCCCGAGAATTTCGGGGAACCCGGTGAACTCTTCGATCTCCTGGACTGGGATCGATTCAGTCTTCAGCAGTGCGGCTGTTCCACCGGTAGAAACGATCATGACACCCATTTCGCTCAGGCTGCGGGCGAAGGACGCGATTCCTGTCTTGTCCGAAACGGATATGAGGGCACGTTTAATCTTCATGAACCGTCGCTAAGCTAGCACGAGCGAGAATCAGCGCGAATAGCGCGCAGGAGTGAGAACGCAGATGAACGCGGCAACGCCCACGGCCCTGGAGGGGAGCCGCTTTGTAGGTGGTCAAGTTTGCCGATCTCAAACCGGCGGCTCCCGGTGACGATCCAGCGGCTTGTATCCGCCCGTATCCCATGGCGATCGGGAATACCAGAAGGGATTTGACGCAGCAACGCCCGCGGCCCGGGAGGGGAGCCGCTTTGTAAGTGGTCAAGTTTGCCGGTCTCAAACAGGCGGCTCCCAGTCACGATCTCGCGGCTTGTATCCGCCCGTATCCGATGGCCGTC
>JAFAVN010000213.1 GCA_019242435.1 Verrucomicrobiota bacterium
GGTCCGAGTCGTGTGGCATTCGGCGATCGGCCTTTGGGGTTCGGTGCTCGGCGTTTGCGCTCGACGTTGCGGTATTTGCATCTCGGCAACGCTGTCCCGGAGGGACGATCCGAACGTAGCCTGGCACGAAGTGCCTGGAAATCGATCCCGGAATGGATCCGTCCCGGAGGGTACGGTGTGATTTGGGCTACCGCTGGATACACCAAAATTCTCCCAATCTGCGGAACCTCGCTTGGCAACTGGGATACGAAGCGTTCAGCATCGGTATCTCTCAGGTACCGGCAACTGTCCAGTACATTGAGCGGCAGCAGGAACATCGTCACACCCGAACGTTCAAAGAAGAGTACCTAGCATTTCTGAAATGGCACGACGGCAACGCCGATGAAAAACACCCGGGGAATTAGGACGGCCAATCACACCGTACCCTCCGGGACGGATCCGTTGCGAACGCTTTCCAGGCACTGCGTGCCAGGCTACGCTCATACTGTCCCTAGTGGGACGCCGCGCCGAACGCCTCACCTTAAGGCATCCCTCATCGCCTGGACCGGTACCGGCCGGCCAAACCAATGCTCGAACGCAAAGGCGCCCTGGTGCAGTAGCATCAACCGGCCATCAACCGCGGGTACTCCTTTCCGCTTGGCCCAAGCTACCATCGGCGTGTCTCCCTCCCGTCCATAAACCATATCGAACACTCGGTGATCAGCCTGAAGCCAGTCAGGCTCCCAATCCAGTATCCCGCCTGCTAGTCCCGCCGAGGTGGCATTAACAATTAAATCCGCCTCCCGAAAAACCCGCTCCAGTTGATCGAAATCCCAGAATGTGATCCGCGGGTCACCCGCTAGCTGGTTTTTGAGGTTCTCCATCTTAGCCAAAGTCCGGTTTACCAGTAGCAACCTTTCCGGGCGCAGCCTTGCCAAAAACCGAGCCGACGCGTGTCCTGCTCCTCCGCCGGCGCCCAACACCGCGATCCGGACCTTCGTCAGATCGATTTTGAAAGCTTCCGTAAGCGCAGCCTGAAGACCGCGGCCATCGGTGTTGAAACCGATCAGTTCACCGCCGTGATTCAATACGGTATTAATTGCTTCCAGATCCGCCGCCTCCGGATCAAGCCGGTCGACCAAGCTCAGCCCGGCTATTTTGTGCGGCAACGTCAGATTCCAACCGATGAACCCAAGTTCACGGAGACGCGCAAATGCCTCCTCCAGCCGGGACGGCGATACGTGTACCCGTTCATATCGGTATGGCAGGCCGCGAGCTGCCAGGGCCGCATTCTGCATCCGCGGCGACAGGGAGTGCTCGACCGGATCGCCCAGCACGCCCAATTGAAACTCAGGCTTAGTGCTACCCAGGGACGGCAAAGCATCAACGGTCCAGATATCCACGTTTGCTTAACTGAATCGTTCAATAGTACGTGAGAGCCGGCGCAAGACCCGGTCCTTTCCCATTACCTCCAACATATGATAAAGGCTCGGGCCAATCGCTCGCCCACTCACTGCCAAACGGGTTGGATGAATCAATTCGGCCGCCTTACAAGGAATTTCCGTCGCTAACCGCTTGAGCTCAGACTCCAGACTCCCGGCATTCCAAGCGGCTAAGGTCTGGTAACCTTCGCGCAGCCGCTCTAGCCGCTTCATTATTTCCGGTCCTGAGAAAGTCTTAGCAATGGCCCCTGCATCGTACTCGTAGTCTTCCGTGAAGAAGTAACCGATCCATTCCGGGACATCTTTAAAGAGCTTGATCTTTTCCTGCACAATCCGGAGCACCGCCAACAGGTACTCCTCGTCACTGATTTGAATACCGGCTTTCTCGATAAATGGCCCGCTCAATTCACGGAACCGGGAAATCGGCATATGAGCAACGTATTGCGCATTCAACCAGTTGCACTTGTCGAGATCGAACGAAGCATTGCGCCGGTTCACCTTATCCAGATCGAACAACCGAATGACCTCCTCGATATTCAGTTTTTCCCGGTTGTCCTTGGGCGACCATCCGAGAAGGCACAGATAGTTGCGGACAGCTTCCGGGGCGTACCCTCGCTCCATATAAGTAGAGATACTCGAACCTTCATCCCGTTTGCTCATTTTAGAGCCGTCCCGATTCAAAATCAGCGGGATATGAGCAAAACGCGGCGGCTCCACTCCCAACGCCTGATAGAGGGCTACATGTTTGGAAGTGTTGGTCAAATGGTCTTCACCTCGGATCACATGCGAGATTCGCATTTCGATGTCATCGACCACGCTTACGAAATGAAAAATCCAGGATCCATCGGGTCTGCGGATGGTCATGTCGGGCTCCATACTGCGGTCGAACTCGATCCGGCCACAGACCAGATCGTCAACCAGAACCGGTCTATGAGAAGACCGGAAACGAACGGCGCCCTGGTCTTCGTAGACCAGAGCTTTGGACTCTAAAATCTTAAGGTATTTTTCGTAAATCGAGCCTCGTTCGCTCTGGAAATAGGGATCAAACGGCCCTCCTTTGTCTCCTCCTTCATCCCATTCTAATCCGAGCCAGCGAAGTCCATCGTAAATCACCCTGACAGCATTCTCGTGTTCCCGGCTCTTGTCAGTGTCCTCGATCCGCAAAACGAACACGCCCTGATGGCGCTGCGCAAAAAGCCAATTGAAAAGCGCAGTTCTCGCGCCGCCGACATGGAGAAACCCGGTTGGCGAAGGCGCAAAACGAACCCTGACAGCACTACTCATCGCACAATCAATTCTCTGCGGGCCAAAGGTTTCAACTAGTTTTTAGTGCATCGGCTTGGTAAAGCTCGCCGGTGAATAGCGCATGCCCAGCGCGCCCCTTCGGCTGCGATGCCCGCGCCGGGGGTAGCAATTGCAGAGAGGTACGCCGCCGATTGGCATTTGCCCCGACCGCACGGGACGACGCCTGTGACGATTGCCTGAAGACGTCCCGTAGGGACCGTCTGATTGTAGCCTGGCACGAAGTGCCTGGAAAAGGTTTCCGGCCGATCCGTCCCGGAGGGTACGGTGTGATTTTGGGCTTACCGCACGTGTTCGGTTCATCCAGGAGCCGTTGGATGCTCTTCAAGCGAACAATTCAGCTCGATGGATGCAAAGTAAATAACATCCAATATACATGTTGTCATATCTTTGTGCTCGGCTAAGGTTTTTCCTGTGGCAAATACCTTTTCTTGCCTAAACATTCATTGCGTTTTCAGCACTAAGGAACGCGCTCCGGTGCTGACGCCCGAGATTCGGGAGCGCCTTTGGGCTTACATGGGTGGTATCGCGAAACAGAATGGGACCTTGCCCAAATGCATAGGTGGTGTAGCCGATCATGTGCACCTTCTTCTGGCCTTGCCCACTACTTTGAGTGTGGCAAGAGCAATTCAATTGATAAAAGCTGGAGCGTCAGCTTGGACACACCAGAATTTTCCCAATCTGCGGAACTTTGCCTGGCAACAAGGGTACGGTGCTTTCAGCATCGGTATCTCCCAGGTACCGGAAACCGTTCAGTACATTGAGCAACAGCAGGAACATCA
>JAFAVN010000175.1 GCA_019242435.1 Verrucomicrobiota bacterium
CGGTTCAGTGCGCCGAAGGGATCACCGGTCGCGAGCGCGAACGCCGCGGCCCTAATCGCCGAATCCATCTGAATCGCGCCACAATTGTCACTCTCACTGTTCAATGCGCGGTACTAGTCTCAATTCGAGCTGACTACAAGCTCCTAACCGACATAAGACAGGAAAACGAAGGAGAAGAACGATGACAACACACATTACTGGGACGCGTGAGCAGTGGTTGGCAGCGCGGCTTGAGCTGCTTGAGGCGGAGAAAGAGCTAACGAGGCGGGGCGACGAGTTGGCGCAGCAACGACAGGGGCTGCCATGGGTCCGGATCGACAAGGAGTATCGATTCGAGACCGATGAAGGGAGCGCCTCGCTGGCAGACCTCTTCAGAGGGCGCTCGCAGCTCCTTGTCTACCACTACATGTTCGGGCCCGATTACAAGGCGGGGTGTGCGACTTGCTCGACAATCGCGGATGGATTCAACGGCTTCGCCGTCCACCTGGCGAATCACGACGTGACCCTTTCGGCGGTGTCACGGGCGCCACTCGCGAAGCTGCAGGAATACAAGCGGCGGATGGGGTGGACGTTTCCGTGGGCGTCGTCGCACGGCAGCGACTTCAATTTCGACTTCAATGTCTCATTCACCGAGGAACAACAGCGTGAAGGAGGTATTCAATACAACTACGAGCGCGGGGGCCACGCGATGGACGAGGCGGAGGTTCCTCAGGTCGTCGTTCAGAATGCGACCATGTGCGGAACCGATGCGCCCACCTACACGCTAGATAGGCCGGGGATGAGCGCGTTCGTACTTGAGGACGGCGTCGTCTATCACACTTATTCCACCTATGCGCGCGGACTTGATGGCCTTTGGGGCATGTATCAGTGGCTCGACCGCGCCCCCAAGGGGCGCAATGAAACGGGTGTCTACGAGACAGGCATCTGGTGGCGCCGGCATGACGAGTACAACCAGCGCTGAGCCAAGTCGTAGGTATCGTTGGCGCATCGGGCCACGGAAGATCCCGCCAGGGATGGTCTCTTTCCTCGGTGTTTTAGCGCTGATGTTTGTCGTCAGTTCAGCGACGACGATCCTCTGGTGCACATCGATGTCGGCCATGGGCGGGATGCCGATGCCCGGTGGTTGGACGATGTCGATGGCCTGGATGCCGATGCCTGGACAGACGTGGCTTGGCGCGGCTGCATCATTCCTCGGGATGTGGACGGTTATGATGGTCCCGATGATGCTGCCATCTTTCCTGCCCATGCTGTTGCGCTACCGCCAAGCCATCGCCAGGAGAGGTGCGACGCGCCTGGGCCGACTGACCGTGCTGGTGGGCATGGGGTATTTCTTCGTCTGGACCCTGTTCGGAGCGGCTACCTTTGCGCTGGGCGTCGCACTGGCGGCACTTGAGATGCAGCTACCAATGGTAGCCCGCGCCGTTCCGATCTTGGTCGGTATAGTCATCTTGGCCGCCGGCCTGCTCCAGTTTACCGCATGGAAAGCACGCCTCCTTGCCTGGTGCCGAGAGGCACCGGGGCGAGACTGTGAATTGCCGGCAGACGCCCGCACCGCCTGGCGACATGGCCTGCGCCTCGGGCTTAACTGCTGCTACTGCTGTGCCGGCCTCATGGCGATTCTGCTGGCCATCGGGGTCATGGATCTGCGGGTGATGACTATTGTGACGGTGGCTATCGCCGTCGAGCGTTTCCCACGGGCCGGCGAGCATGTCGCGAGAGCTATCGGAGTCGTCGTTGTCGGCTCAGGGTTGTTCCTGATTGCCCGAGCAGCCGGACTTGGCTGAGGCCTCCCCTATTGATGGCTTTCCTGGTAACGCCCGAAAGCAGGGTCTGTTAGCGCCAGGACTTCGCCAACCAGAAAAAGTGATCCGGTGACCAGGATTGGATCGGACAATGCTCTGGCGGCCGTTAGCGCTTCTTCTACCGACGAAAAGAACGATGCAGAGATTCCAGGTGGCAATTGTATTTCTCTCGGGTCTTGGCCTCGAGGATTCTTTACCGGAACCAGAAAAAATGTGCTTCCGATTCGAGTGAGAACGGCCAGCATCTTGTGAAGTTCTTTATCCCGCAAGCCGCCGAAGATCACCGTGGGCGAAGCGCCGGGACGACATTCCTGCCAGGTTTGAACAAGCCTCTCGCTGGCAGAAGTATTATGGGCCCCGTCCAGAGTCAATTGGCTGTCGAGTACCTGGAACCGACCTGGCCAAAAGACGGTACTAAGACCTGCTGTGAAAGCTTTGCGGGAAATCGGTAATTTGGCAGCCGCGAAGGTATCTTCTACCAATGCCGCATTCATGCGCTGATGCGACCCTGCCAGCGCGATCGGCACGTCGAGGACCGGCTTTGAGGTATAAGTGACCGGCGCGTTGTTGGCAGCCGCCACTTCATCGATTACTTCCTTAACATCGGGTGTCTGCTCGATGGAGACGATCGGGACATTTGGTTTGATGATGCCGGCTTTCTCCCGCGCAATCTTCGCTCTCGAATCACCTAATATTCTTTGGTGATCCAGGTCGATTGAGGTTAGGACTGAAACCAGTGGGGTCACCAGGTTGGTTGCATCCAAGCGCCCCCCCAATCCAGTTTCCAGGATCACGAGATCAACTCGTTCTTCCAAAAAGTACAAGAATGCGAGAGCGGTAGTGATTTCGAAAAATGTCGGCGAACATTGTGATTTGGCGATTGTTCTCCGGATCGTACCCAGATGATTCAGTATTGCGTGATCCGGAATTGGGCGGCCCGCTACTCGGATGCGCTCGTTGAACTCGACTAGATGGGGTGAGGTATAGAGGCCGGTCCTTAATCCGGCCGCTCGCGCCACTGCATCCAGCATGGCACAGACCGATCCTTTTCCGTTAGTCCCGGCGACATGAATACACGACAGTTCCCGGTGCGGATTACCTAATGCTTCCAGAAGCTGGCGGATATTCTCCAGGCTGAGCTTCACGCCAGCGGCCTGCGCACTGTAAAGCCAACGAAGCACCTCTCTGTACGACTCTTGCACAGCGGGCTCCAATTACCGCGAAACTGACACGTACTCCAGCAACTTGGCGAGAGTGGTACGCAGGTTCGGTCGCCGAACGATGAGGTCAACGAACCCGTGACTTTGCAGGAATTCAGCGGTTTGAAAGCCTGGGGGCAGATCCTGGTTCGTGGTCTCCCGGATGACTCGAGGCCCAGCAAAGCCGATCATACATTTCGGCTCGGCTATGATGATGTCGCCAAGAGAAGCGAAGCTGGCCATAACACCTGCGGTCGTCGGATTCGTCAAAACTACAATGTAGGGGAGTTGAAGCGCCGCATGCCGGGCGAGGGCACCGCTAGTTTTGGCCATCTGCATTAAACTCAGCATCCCTTCGTAGACCCGGGCGCCTCCGGACGCAGTGACGATGATAACGGGTTTACGAACCTTTGAACCTCGCTCGATGAGTCGGGTAATTTTTTCTCCGACCGCCGAGCCCATAGTCGCCGCCAGAAAACTGAAGTCCATCACGGCCAAACCGATCTCGTGACCGTTAAGGCGGCCAAACCCCGTAACAACGGCGTCCATAAGCCCGGTCTGCTCTCGATAGGCTTTCAAGCGTTCCGAGTAACTGGCGATTCCGGTAAACTGCAGCACATCCACAGACAAGACTTTCTGATCAAACTCCTCAAAAGTGCCTTCGTCGATAAGGTTCTGGATCCGTTCTCTGGCGGATAAAGTAAAGTGATGGTCACACTTCGGGCAGACCTTGAGGTTCTGGTCCAACTCCAAGTTATGGACGACTTCGCCGCACTCGGGGCATTTTTGCCATAGGCCTTCCGGCATGTCGCGCTTTCGATGGTTTCCAGGCTTGAGCGTCGGCTTCTGAAAAATGGGCATACCTTTATCTGCGGGCAACGGTTACTGCTCGGACCGATTTCGCGCCACGCCGCCGCAATACCCGGGCGCATTCATCCAAAGTCGATCCCGTCGTCAGCACGTCATCAACTAAAAGCAAATTTTTCCCGACCACGCCGCTACCTTTGCGCAGATCGAACGCGTTGTGCAAGTTTCTGAGTCGTTCCGCTCGGGAAAATCGGGTTTGGGATTCTGTGTAGCGCGACCGGCGAAGACAGCACCAAACGGAGTGTCCGCTGCGTCTTCCGAGCAGATTCGCCAATGCTTGAACCTGATCGTAGCCGCGTTCACGGATTCTGGCAGGGTGCAAAGGAACGGGGACTAGCGCGTCAACCGGCTCATTGTGTAGCCTCGGATCTTCGAGCGTCTCTTCCAGCCAGTCGACGAGGACGTTTCGCAAGTAGAATTCGCCGGAATATTTGAAACGATGAATCAGATCTCGGACGACCCCGGTCGCCAGGTAAGCTGTAACCGCGCATTCAAACCCCGGGGGATTCATCTCACAATCTGGGCAGCAGAATTCGCCACTGATCTGACCGGCATAAGGTCTTGAGCAGACGCGACAGAAAGGCGACTCAATTTTAGCCGCGCCCTGTGCACACCCAGGACACAGCCACCCGCTCTCTAAGGCAATCCGGCAAGAGACACAAAATGGCGGGTAACAAAGGTTAACCACCGTTTGGTAGAGCGTGGCGAGTCCGGCGAGCACCAGAGAATAGTAGCCAAAGCAAGAGCCAGAGCAAAAGCAGGATACCAATAGCGCCGAGGCCGGAGGCCAGATCAGAACCGAACCAGGGCGGAAGCTCCGCCAAGTGCCTGGTGAGCTTGTTGAAGCTCATTTTCGTGAACACGACTCCCGCGTGCACACCAATGGGAAGCCAAAGTGCGCCTGTCTTAACGGT
>JAFAVN010000398.1 GCA_019242435.1 Verrucomicrobiota bacterium
TGGAGGGGAGCCGCTTTGGAGGGTAAAAACGGGCCCTCGCGACTCAGCCACAAACTCTTTCAACGACAACGCGGTCAGAAGCAGGCGCTCCCGGGAATGGCCGACCGGTTTCAATCTACCCAGGGGTAATTCCCGGGAGCCGCCTGCTAATATGTGATCTGCTTGGGCGGCTTCGGTGCTGTACAAATACACGGGGGCAACGTTTTGAGACGCCAAAGCGGCTCCCCTCCATTGACATGGGCAAGCCACGCATAGCCTCCGATCTCGACAGGCGATACTCTGCCCGTGTTCCACCGCCTGGGGATTTTTTAACGCCCGCTGCTGCCAACCGCAAACTTGCTCAAGTTGGTATCCACGTCTTTGTTGATATGGCGGTCGTCGCAAGCTGGCTGTTTTATCGATGCGTATCATTAGGAAACCTTCTCAGTTTCAATCGCTGGTTCGAAAAATCTCTCGTCCGCTGGTTCTAGTGCCGACCATGGGCGCTCTGCATGAAGGACACCTGGCGTTAGTTCGAAAAGCGCGCAAGCTCGCCGGAAGACAGGGGGCAGTAGCTGCCAGTCTTTTTGTTAATCCGACTCAGTTTGGACCAAAGGAGGACTTTAGCCGCTATCCGCGTCCATTTCGTCGCGACTGTTCTCTGTTGCGGAAGAACGGATGCGACCTGCTTTTCGCTCCGGAGATGGGGGACATGTATTACCCCGATCGATCAATTGTGATAATGGAAAATCAATTGTCGAAGGTGATGTGCGGTGCGTCGCGACCGGGTCATTTCGACGGAGTCTGTCTAGTAGTGAGCAAACTATTTCACATTGTGCAGCCGGACATGGGCGTTTTCGGAGAAAAGGATTATCAGCAATTAGCTATACTCCGGCGGATGGTTCGTGACCTGAACTTCCCGATCCGGATCGTATCTCACCCCACCGTGCGCGAGGCGGACGGCTTAGCGATGAGCTCCCGAAACAACTATTTATCGGAAGAGGAAAGGCGCCAGGCACCAATCATTTACGAGACTTTTTGCGTAGCAGATGAAAAAATTCGAGCGGGAAATATTTCAAAAAACAAACTCGCAAACTGGATCCGGCAAAAGATCGAAAGCGCCCCTTTAGCGAAAGTCGATTACGTCGAAATCGTGAATCCGGATGATCTGCAACCGGTTCATGAACTGGAACCGCCGCTGCTTTTGGCGGCGGCCGTGTTTTTCGGGAAAACCAGGCTGATCGATAACCGGTTAGTTAAATGAAACAATTCGATTTTGTAATTGTTGGGAGCGGGATTGCCGGGCTCTCGCTGGCTTTGAATGTAGCCAAATTCGGCAGTGTAGCAGTGGTTACCAAGCGGACGCTGGCGGATTCTAATACTGCCTGGGCCCAAGGCGGCGTGGCGGCGGTGACCAGTGTGGAAGATTCCTTTGAGCTTCACATTAAGGACACGTTGGTAGCGGGCGCCGGCCTCTGTAATCCCGAGGCGGTGCGAACAATTGTTACTGAGGGACCGGCTGCCATCCAGGATCTGATAAAGCTGGGGGTGCATTTCGACGAGCGTGTCCTGGAAGACGGCCAAAGGGAACTCGATCTCAGCAAGGAAGGCGGTCATTCCAAGCGGCGAGTTCTGCATTATCACGATACCACGGGCCGGGAGATCGAACAGAGACTGATCGCGACGGCGGAAGCAACGTCCGAAATTACCATGTTGCAAAATCATATGGCGGTGGATCTGATCACCACCGGCAAATTAGGATACGCGACGGAAGATCGGGTGGTGGGTATTTACGTCCTAAATGAAGATACCGGAGAAGTCATCGCGATTCGGACCGACCGTTTAATCCTGGCTACGGGCGGGTGCGGAAAGGTTTATCTCTATACGACGAATCCCAACATCGCGACCGGTGACGGCGTCGCGATGGCTTGGCGCGCGGGAGCAGCCATCGCCAATATGGAGTTCATCCAGTTCCACCCTACCTGCCTGTATCATCCGGAGGCACGCTCGTTTCTTATTACCGAAGCGGTGCGAGGCGAGGGTGGCCGACTGCTGGACGGAGCCGGGCGCGATTTCATGAAGAAATATGATCCGCGCGGAGCGCTGGCTCCGCGCGATATCGTAGCCCGGGCGATCGACGCGGAGATGAAGCGCCTCGGCGCGCCTTGCATGTTCTTAGACATTACCCACAAGCCGGCCAGCTTTATCAAAGAGCGATTTCCCAACATCTATGAGACTTGTTTTAACCTTGGAATCGATATTACCGTTCAGCCGATACCGGTTGTTCCGGCAGCACATTATCAATGCGGAGGCGTAAAAACGGATCTGGATGGCGCTACCACTCTACGCGGATTGTTTGCCATCGGTGAAGTGGCGTGTACCGGGTTGCACGGCGCTAACCGGTTGGCCAGTAACTCGCTATTGGAAGCGCTGGTGTTAGCCAAGCGGTGCGCGGCAGCGTTATTGCGGCCGAAGTATTCGAAGTACCATCAGGAAGTGCACTTGCCGTCCTGGCGGCCGGGGCACGCCCAGGATGTCGACGAGCTCGTGGTCATTTATCACAATTGGGACGAGATCCGGCGCTTAATGTGGGATTACGTCGGGATCGTCAGAACCAGTAAGCGGCTGCAGCGGGCCAGCACCAGGCTCCGCAATCTTCAGCGTGAGATTCAGGAATTTTACTGGGACTTCAAGCTGACGACCGAGCTGTTGGAACTCCGGAATCTTTGTACCGTGGCCAGCTTAATCGTGGATAGCGCGTTAGCCCGGAGAGAGAGCCGCGGCCTCCACTTTACGCTGGATCACCCCGAGACCAGCGACAGCGAATATCTTCGAGATACGATATTATTTCGGTACTAATTTTCGGAAGTCCGGTTGCAATTGTCGAAAATCCATTAATAGTAGGCCCCAATCGCGGCCGAAATTGTCTGAAATCGGCCTTTTTGGATTGCACTAATGCAGATTTCACTTGCTCTTTCCTCCCGACACCACGTAAAAAGGACGAAATTTCTTCCCATGCGAGCGATATCTTTGTCATCGGCGGCATTGCTTTTCTTGGGGACCACTGCCTTAGCGCAATCGCAATATGAGAGTAGCACCGACTTCGCGAAGTACGCGATGAAGCTGCGGGAGAACGCGCTCCTCAAGGTAGAACCGAAGGTGATCATGTCACCGACCAAGACGACATTCAGTGGAGAAGGGCCGCGCTACGAGACGGGGCCTTCTCTGATGGGGCGAAGCAATTCTCTTTTTATGGGACCCGGCCGATATGGCTGGAAACCAAATATTGTGACCACGATTTTCTGGATCGGTGAACGGCCGTCCGGTAACAACCCAGTTCCAAACGACCGCAGTTCGTGGGACAAATACTGGTACTCGAGTTATGGCGGTTATGATAATCCTGACCCCGCCGGCCGGCGAAACTATGTTCCGGTCAGTTTTATCCCCAGACAGAACCCTTTCTATTGCGCCCTCCCTTATAACGACGTCGAAGGCGGGCACACCAAACCAGAGGCTGCACAAGTTATTCCTTGGTTTAAACAAGCTTATGTGCGCGATGGACAAACCGTTTTGAAGGGCCGATGGATCGCGATTCGTCACGGTGCTCGCGTTTGTTATGCGCAATGGGAAGATTGCGGGCCCTTCCGGACTGATCACTGGCAGTATGTTTTTGGTAATGAACGCCCCCGCCCGAACCTGAACCAGGGTGCCGGGTTGGATGTGTCTCCTGCGGTCCGTGACTATTTGGGTCTCGGAGCGAAAGATGTTTGTGACTGGCGGTTCGCCGAATTCAGAGAGGTGCCAAACGGCCCTTGGGCATTATACGGCGATAACAATACCTTCGTTATTCTGCGCCGCCAAAGTAATGATCGGTTCGCACGCAGGATGTTGCTAGGCGGCAACCCTAACGAATAAGTAGCTGGTTCTGGAGTTAGCGAACCGCTCAACGCTCCTTCCGATCAGGACAGGTGACTGCGCAGCAGACTCGTACGGTCAGCCCGGTCCGCCGACATTGGCCCTGGCGAGTTGGAAAAAGCCTGCTCCCCGTCCAGATTCGCCATCCACAGCCAGAAACTCCGCCAGGTAATCGAGCGCTTGTTGCCTGAGCTCCTTAGTTTCCAGGCTCTCGCCGATCTTCCTGAGGCGGAACCGGGTTCCTTCTTCAGTGTCGGACGCATCTCTCGCTTTCGCGATCGCAGATTGAAGATAAAGATCAGGAGTCTGATAAGACTGCCAGCCGATCTGGCTGATGACTGAGAGCAACTTCTGATCCTGACTGGCCTTGAGCGAACCGTCTGCAAACATTCCGAGTAAAAGCAGCTCAACTACCGATTCTCGCTGTTTCTGAGTCATAGTGCGCCGGTGGGTGGGGGACAACGATTCGTCATGACTTTCTTCCGGTCAAAGATGAGCGGAGAAAAGAATCTACTCCCGGCGCTTGTGTCATATCCGATTTGGTACCCTTCATCCCAGCTTTTTCGCTGCAATCGCCGGCGAAGACGAAAAATTTGCGCAATTTGTTATCTGACGGGGAATAAATTGGGAGTATTGCGATCAGATTATCGATGGACGCGGAGCGCTTGGTTGTCCAAGAGGTGTTGGTTCCTCATCTGGACGCCGCCTACAATCTGGCCCGCTGGCTGGTTGAGAGGGATAAGGACGCCCAGGAGATAGTCGGTGAATCGTACCTACAAGCTTTAAAGCGCTTTGGAACTCGGGGACCAAACCCGCGAGCCTGGCTGTTAACTATTGTCCGAAATACTGCTTACAAGTGGCTCAAAAAACATCCGAGCGATTTGAGTGCGGCTGCAATCGAGACGCCTGCTTCTACTGAGTTCACTCTGCCATCTTCCTTGGGACCGGAATCAGAGAATCAAGGCAGACTCGTCTGGGAAGCCCTGAAAACAATGCCTATAGAGCTGCGCGAAGTTTTGCTACTGTACGAATTTGAACACTGGTCGTATAAGGAGTTGGCTGCCAATCTGAAATTGCCAGTCGATTTGGTGACTACTCGTCTAAACAGTGCGCGCCAGAGACTTCGTCGGGCGATAGCCGAGGCGCAAGAAAAGGGGCTGCTCGATGAACTGTAACGAAGCAAATCGGTTGGTTGATCTATTCCTGGATCAGGAACTGGAGCCTGATCTGCAATGGCAGCTCGAGCGGCATCTTAATACTTGCTCAGCCTGTAGATCGCTGGCTTGGGAAGCTGAGGAATTTCGGGCATTCTTTAAAAACAACGCGCCCAGATACCCGGCACCGCTTTCGCTACGTGCGAAAATACTGGCTCTGACAAATCGACCGCCGGCCTATAGCCCAATCCGCTGGGGCCGGCTGGCTTGGATCGGAACGGCGGCGGTGGCGCTTCTTCTGATTACCGCCGCTTTTCTTACAATTTTGTTACCGGACAAGGGGCTGCAACTTTCCAAACAAGCGGTGGCGGATTACGCCAGCAAAGGTCTTGCAAACCGAGGTGAGCTTGAGGTCGCTTCCGCGGATTCCGCGATGGTTCAGGCTTGGTTCGCCAAGAGGATTGGATTTTCGCCGCCGCGCATTGACCTTCGGTCCCTGGGATATGTTTTACAGGGAGGACGAGTAGTTCGTATCGGAAACCGCCCGGTTGTGGCACTTGTCTACCGGGGAGAGGCTAACCAGGTTGCAATCTACTGCTGGCCTCCGGCGCTAGATCCAGTCGGATATGCCGAGCGCCAAATTGAACGATACCAAGTTTACACTTGGGGCAATTCGGCTTGTAATTACATTCTGGTCTCGGAAAAAGATGATCCCAAACTCAACACCTTTGTGGATTCCTCTCGAGAGCCGAGCCAGCGGGAGACGAGCTTCTATTAGCCTGCATTTCGTACAAAGATCCAACTGACAAAGACCTTGGGACGCTGGCTTTGCGTGAGAAATGCAGGCTTCACCCTAACGGCTTAGCGATAGATCTCGGAACCGGTTTTCGAGAATTCCTCCGCTTTCTCCTTGAGACCGGCGGTGATGGCTGCGTCCTCTGTAAATCCCTTTTCGGCCGCATATTTTCGAACTTCTTCCGTGATTTTCATCGAACAGAAGTGCGGTCCACACATCGAACAAAAGTGGGCGTTCTTGGCATTTTCCTGCGGGAGAGTGGCATCGTGATAGCTTCGAGCAGTTTCTGGATCCAAGCTCAAATTGAATTGGTCTTCCCAGCGAAATTCGAAACGCGCTTGGCTAATAGCATCGTCGCGGTATTGAGCGCTTGGGTGTCCTTTAGCCAGATCGGCGGCATGAGCTGCGACCTTGTAGGCGACAACGCCTTGTTTCACATCGTTCCGATCCGGTAACCCGAGGTGCTCCTTCGGTGTAACATAACAGAGCATGGCGGTTCCGTACCAGCCAATCATCGCAGCACCGATCGCACTGGTAATATGGTCGTAGCCGGGGGCGATGTCGGTAGTTAACGGCCCGAGAGTATAGAAAGGGGCTTCGTGACACCACTCGAGCTGTTTATCCATATTCTCCTTGATCATCTGCATCGGGATATGGCCAGGGCCTTCGTTCATTACTTGGACCCCATGTTCCCAGGCCCGGCGAGTTAGTTCGCCTTGAGTGTACAATTCTGCGAACTGCGCTTCATCGTTAGCGTCTGCTATCGAGCCCGGCCGCAATCCGTCGCCGATAGAAAAAGTCACGTCATAGGCCGCCATGATCTCACAGATCTCATCCCAATGGGTGTACAGAAAATTCTCTTGGTGATGAGCGAGACACCATTTTGCAAGGATTGACCCACCTCGGGAAACGATGCCGGTTTTTCGGTTTGCGGTCAGTGGCACGAAGCGGAGCAATACGCCCGCGTGTACCGTAAAATAATCCACACCTTGTTCAGCCTGTTCGACTAACGTATCGCGATACACCTCCCAGGTTAACGCTTCCGCCCGACCGCCGACCTTCTCCAGCGCTTGATAAATCGGGACCGTTCCAATCGGGACGGGGCTATTCCGCAAAATCCATTCCCGAGTGGTATGGATGTTTTTCCCGGTCGATAAATCCATCACGGTGTCGGCCCCCCAGAGCGTGGCCCACCGCATTTTCTCCACCTCTTCCTCAATACTAGAGGCAACAGCGGAATTCCCAATGTTGGCGTTGATCTTCACCAGGAAATTGCGTCCGATAATCATGGGCTCGGCTTCCGGGTGATTCAGGTTGGCGGGTATAATTGCCCGGCCTCGCGCAACTTCGGATCTCACAAATTCCGGCGTGATCTGTTTCGGGATGCGTGCGCCGAAGGGTTCACCCGGATGAGGGCGCTGTCCGTTGTGGTTACTCTCCAAGTCTGACCGTCCCAAATTCTCGCGGACCGCGATGTACTCCATCTCCGGGGTGATGACGCCCTGGCGGGCATACCATAGCTGGGTCACCGGGTGACCTGCCGAGGCCCGAAGGGGCCGCCGCTTCAGACCGGGAAAGGCATTTGATCCATTCCGACTGGCGTGCACCTGGCTCAGGTAACCATCATCCTGCGGTCGCAAGTGTCGGCCGTCGTATTCAGTTGCGTCGCCGCGAGCTAAGATCCACGCCAGTCGCAAGGGAGCGATTCCTTCGCGAATGTCCGGGCTAAGCTCAGGATCGCCCCAGGGCCCGCTGGTGTCGTACACGTTCACGGGCGCATTTAGGCTTTGTGTTCCGTCCGGATGTTTTGTCGGAGACAACTCAATCTGCCGGAGAGGAACGGCGATACAAGGATGAAGCTCGCCTCTAATGTAGATCCGACGACTTTTTTGGTAATGCTGCGTGGTCATGGTGCTGAATTGCAGGACCACCTTTCGCTCCCTTCGGCGGCATTACCCGCATCAGGTTCAAAGGGTTCCACGGCAGAAGCCGTGAATCTCAGCCGAAGGCTCCCCTGCAAAAGCTCAACTTGGATCGGATGACCCCGACAAGCAAGGGCGAATCTGAACCCTCGCTGAAGCTCGGTAGGACGAATGGCAGATGGCAAATGAGACAGGACAAGTTCCACGCGAAGCGGTATATGGCCGGAATTTGTGATCTGTGATCTGTCATTTGTCATTTGTTATACCCGAGCTTCGGGCGAGGATTCTTCATGAACGACGCACCTGTTCTAATCGTGGGCGGCGGTCCGGTCGGCCTCTCGCTCGCTCTCGCTTTGGCTCAGCACCAGGTCAAAAGCGTTCTTTTTGAGCTGAAAACGCAGCTCGACCCGCATTCGCGAGCACTCGGCATCCTACCGCGCACACTGGAGATTTTCCGCGATTGGGGAGTATACGACCGATTCATTAAGACCGGTCAATTAATTGATCGGGTCGATCTTTGGGAGGCGGGTAAGACAAAGCCTTTTGCCAGCGTCGATCTTTCCGTGTTTAAACAGATCAGTTCTGCGGGTGGGGTGCTTATTCTGCCACAAGATCAAACCGAGGCGTTGTTACTGGACGCAGCGAAGGCTACGGGATTCACGGAAGTACTTTTTGAGCATAAGGCCACTGGGTTCACCCAAAACGGCGACGGCGTCACCTTGGAGGTGACACGACCTGATGGTGTTTCCCAGTCTTTCCATGGCCGGTATCTGGTCGGCTGCGACGGTGCGCGCAGCACTGTCAGAACTAATCTGGGCTGGGAGCTAGAAGGAAAAACTTACCCTACGCGCATGTTATTGGGTGATATTCGCCTCCGGGACCAGAGGGACCAGTTACCATGGCCCCTGTTTGCATCGGTTGAGCATGGTGGGTTAGCCGGTATCCGCTACCAACCAATGCATTGGCGGTTTATCGCCACATTGGAGGGGAGCGAAACGGACGCAGCCGCTCAGGAACCGGTAAATCTCGATCGGAGAGTTCACGCGCTGTTCGGGCCCGGTCCTTACGAGTGCCTCTGGTCAAACGTGTTTCACATCCATTGCCGGACCAGCCCGCGGTTTCGCCAAGGTCGCGTGTTACTGGCGGGTGACGCCGGGCACATCAACAGCCCGGCCGGCGGCCAAGGAATGAACAGCGGGATTCAAGATGCCCATAATCTCGCGTGGAAACTGGCTAGGGCCTTGGCCGGCGCTGATGCGGAAGCGTTACTCTCTTCGTACGAGTCAGAACGGCGGGAAGTAATTGTTAAGACCGTTGATGTTTACACTGATTTCCTTACCAGAACAGTTTTGCTCGGGCCCAGGTTTATTCGGAAGTTGGTGCCGGCCGCCTTGTGGGCTCTTCCTCGCCTCGGTTTGTTTTCGGTCGTGGCACCTAAGGCCGGAATGCTGGATGCCGTCTATAGCCGGTCGCCGATTCTATCTGGCCGGGGAGCCTGGATCGGTAAGCGCGCTCCGGACGGCGAGGTGCGTGACCCGGACGGTCGAGCCGCACGTATCGTCGACTTAACCGGTCCGGGACCAGCCCTGATCCTTTTCGACGACGGCCGCTTGCCAGGTTGGGAGGTAACCCAAGTTAGCCGGCTGTTTCAAGACATTAATGATCTGCAGGTGATCCGCCTTTTTCCGAACGACGAAGCTAAAACGGGCGCCGGATACGTTGACGCTTCGGGAGGCAGCCTGTGGAAAGAGTGGGCGGTTACCGGTGGTAGCACCGCTCTCCTCCGACCGGACGGCTACGTAGGCTGGATGGGCCGCCGGCCCAGTCCGGATGACCTTCGGAACGGAGTCAGGCAGGCATTGGGGATGGAGACACCCGCCCCTGTTTGAACGAGCGCGAACGCTCTGAATGGCAAACTCGGCCGGCGAAAGGATTTCGCCAAGCTTGCACCAGCTAACGATTTACCAAACGGCTCCGTTCCGGTTCGGTCCGCGCGCGCTTTCACCGCGAAAATTACTTCCTCACGGACTTGCTGTTATCGCTCCGCTAACTTCTTTACCGCGATGCCAGACGGCGGAAATCTTCTCCGTATTGGTAATATCCTGAAGGGGGTTAGCGTCCAGGATAATGAAGTCGGCGAGCTTGCCCGCTTCAAGTGTTCCTCTGTCCTTGAGGCCGAGCAAGGCTGCGGCATGGCCAGTTGCACATTCCAAAGCCTGAGCCGGAGAAAGACCGCTGGCCACCATTAACTGTAGTTCCCGATGCTCAGCGAACCCGGGTATTCTCAAAGGTACTGCTCCGGAATCCGTGCCAAACCCGATCTGTACTCCCGCGTCGTAAAGCTTTTTCAGGTTAGCCTGGTTGGTTGCCACCGCTTTCTTAAAAATAGGAAGTCGAGGGTTGGTTCGCATTTTCTGCAGGTAGCTTGGATCGTTGAGCAGTTGTTGCAAGGCAGGCTGTAAAGCAGCTTGAAAGAAAGCGCTCTTAGTCCATTCAGGTTGCTCTGCGTAGATATAAAAACTCTCGTCGAGACTAAGCGTAGCGATGTACCAAACCGACGCGGACTTCATTAAACCGACAAATTGCGCATCGACCGGCTGATCGCGGACTCCATGTGCGATGATATCCGCTCCTGCTTGGATCACGGTCTTTGCGTCATCTAAGTAGTAGATATGGCAGGCGACTCGTAAACCAGCTCCGTGAGCTGCCTGAATAGCAGCTCGATAAATCTCCGGTTTAATTTTGGGCGCTGTTCCCAGGAGATCATCCACCCATATTTTAATTAGATCGGGATGGCGAGCGGCCATGTCGCGTACAGCGGCTTGGGCTTCCTCGGGTGTTTGCGGCCGATAAAGCTGATCATTGCCAACCGGTATGGTAGCGGCCGACGGTGCACCTAGAGGAGCACCAATTCCGCGATCCGCACCAAAAAGATCGGCGCCTGGATTTTTGCCCGCGTGCTGTTCGTCCCGAAGCTGGTAAAATAAATCGCTATTCAGCCCGAGTGCCATCACCGAGGTTACTCCGTATCGTTCATATTGCCGGAGTTGTCTCAAAATGTTTTCTCGGTTGTAGTTCTCCGGTTTAATGCTGACGCCGTCCACTAATCCGACGTGCGAATGATCTGAAATTAGGCCCGGAACAATGGTTTTGCCGCTACAGTCGATAACCTTTGCATCGGCAGGATACTTCACTGTATTCGGCGCCCCTACGGCATTGATCTTATCGCCTATGATGACGAGAACACTCTCTTCCAGAGGCGGTCTGCCGGTACCATCCAAGAGCCTTGCGCCACTTAAAACGATCACATTACCAGCCTCCTCGGAGCCGAGGGCCAAGTTTGCTGAAAAAAGTGATATCAGGCTACACGCAAGAAATGGTAAACGGGTCCATCGCGAAAGCATATCTCTTGCTCTTTTTTGTTATATAATCGCAATGCGTGTGCATGGCAAAGGGCATGCAAGAAGTAAATTTGCCCGGTACCGTCCGATAGGCGGCACGCAGGCGTATCCGGTGCTGGCAGGGAAGCATCGCCGGTTCCCCTGACCTCGCTAACGGCCTACCGATACTGGCGGCGCCGGTCCCACAAGCGCTTTAACAGATTATCCAGCGAAAACCACCCAGGTCCGAAGCAGAAAATAATCAGCGCCGAGAATAGAAACGGGAACGGGTCCGCTTTAACGAACTTATCTGAGTCACTGAAAAAGCTGGCGACCGCTTGTGGATCCCCCGCAAAGTAAGCAACGATCATTGCTACAATTACCGGGATTGAGGCCAGCCGAGAAATTAGGCCTACCAAAATCAAGGCTCCGCCTAAACATTCGGTTAGTCCGACCACATAAACGTTTAAGCCGGGGAAGGGAATCCCAAGACTGGCAAAGTACTCGGTTACTTTGCCGTGGTTAATTAACTTACCCCATCCTATAATGAGTAATTGCCAGAAAAAATAAAGCCGTATGGCTAGGAGAAAGACCGGCTGGCACAACTTGCCAATCTGGATCAGCAGTGCATACGCGCGATCGACAATATCTTTCATGAAGGTAGATAGAACCAGCCCAAGGCTGACCAGGTATCGAACCAGTTCTTGATGATACCGGTCCAATCGCGATCGGTTCTGCCGCTTTCTGATAGAGCGGATTCACAGGCAGCAGCGACCGTCTCACCTTTCTCCAAAGCTGTTAAAATCCGATATTCCTCGGGCTCTAAACGCTTTGAGTAAACCATATTTTCATAGCGGTGAACTGCGAGAAGCACTTTCTGTTTTTTTGGCAGCCTGACTGGTTTTCGCCGCGAACCCCGAGGGGCTGAATGCACTGCGTTGCTGGCTTCGCCTCGCAGACCGTCTTCTTCGCTCTTCTTGACGGCGATCAGGAAGTCATCCACTGCATAGTCCAATTCTAACAGACTGAGATATGGCTGGAGGCCCAGTATCAACTGGTCGGCTGATTTTGTCAGAATATCGTCGGCGTCAATTGATCGTTTGGCCGGCCCATCAAACGCCACCGTCTGGGCCCACTCGAACCGTGCCATATCGATGGCTAAAGCTTGCCGGGGAGCAGTCCAGTCCGGCTCCTCCCGAAGGAATTGTTCCAGACGATCTCCTAAGTCGCGTAAGGTGTAAGAATTAGACGGGTAACGCTCTAGATAGGCAATCGCCAGTTTCGTGAATTTGCTGGTGCCCAAAATAGTCCTCAACCCTGGGTAATCATCATGCAGGCAGTCCAGTACGCGAAACCAGTACTGGCGATTATAAATTTCGAGACGCTCGAATGAGGTCAGGCGATCATTTGGTTTAATAAATTGAGCAGCAACTTCCTTTGTCGACCTGCCATCCGACCACGTCTTCTGCATTCCCCAACGCGGAGTCAGGGGACGGAAAAGCGCGTTTGTCATGATCCGTTGCAGTTCTCTTAGCTCTTCGCGGGAGCCAATCGAACTACCTGGCGGCGATGACGTTTTCTCGGAACTTGTCCGCTTTAAGCGCTTCATGGTGAACCTCATCAAAGGATGGAATACGATCATCCCACTCCAGTAAGGTGGCCGTATTACCGACCAACTTAATGGCATGCGCATAGAGCTTCCAAACCGGGTCTAATACTGGATGATCGTGAGTATCGAGTATGTATTTCTCAAACTTCGAGTGACCGGCAATATGAATCTGACCAACGCGATGATGGGGAATATTATTTACATAGTCGTACGGATCGAAATTGTGATTCTTCGAGGAGACATAGATGTTATTTACATCTAATAAAATTCCGCAGTCAGCTAACTCCACAACTTCGCTCAGAAACTCCCATTCCGTCATCTCGGATGCGTGGAATTCAGCGTAACTACTGACATTCTCCACGCAGATCGGAACCTCAAGGAAATCGCGAGCTGCTTTTATTTTTTCGGCGGTGTGCTTGGCGACGGCAAAAGTGTACGGCATGGGTAAAAGGTCGTGCGTATAGCGTCCGTCAACGCTTCCCCAGCAGAGATGATCCGATAACCAGGGGGTATTGGTGCGCCGGACTAAGCGCTTTAATCTGTTAAGATGGGTTCTGTCGAAATCATCGGCGGACCCGAAGTAAATGGCGACGCCGTGTTGGACTACTCGGTATTGTTCGAGGATTTGATCCAGCACCTCTAATGGACGGCCGCTGTCGACCATGAAATTTTCCGATATGATTTCAAACCAGTCTACGACTGGCTTCTTAGCCAAGATATGTCGATAATGAGGTACCCGGAGACCGATGCCGATCCCATAGTCGGTAAAGCCATTAAACTCGTTAGAAGGCATAATTGAGCAAAATTGGTTTCGGAGGTGGGGTACCCAGACGGCAACCCGGAGAGGAGAGGCTAGACTCAGCAGGCACGATGGACAAGGGTGAACAGCTTCCGCGCAATTAAATTTCGATCGTCCGGCATGCTGACTGGGGTACCAACTCGCCCGGTCCGGGCTGCGTTTGTCCTTCTGTCCAGGTCCGGCAACCGGTCTCGCAGCTGCCGGACTTAGCGCTTGGTAATTACCGATTAAGACGGATTGTTAGTGGCGCATCCTCCTTTACCTTTGCAGGAGTTCTTGCCTTTGCACCCGTTGTCACCGGTCTTGCAGCCACCCTGGCCTTTACACGAGTTCTGTCCCTTACAACCGTGCTTTCCTTTTTGGTCATCAGCCAGGGTACGGACGGAGGTTCCGGCTTTGTTCTGGACACTGCTCGCGTAAGCTTGAACGGCGAGCGATCCACTCAACAGACCGGCGATAGCTGCGCCGGCGATCATCGCTTTTGATGGCTTCATGTGGTTTTTCTTCTTATCTGAGGTGTATTGTGTGGCTGTTTTTTCCGAGAGATCGTGCTCTGGGAAACTTGTCATCTTATTGCTGCCGGGAATTTCAGGGCCCGGACGGCAGTAATGTTCATAGATGAGAGCAGTTCTGTGCTATGCTAAAGATTAGTTTCGGATAATTTTTTGCGGTTTCTTGGCACTGGCGTGGCAAGTACCTA
>JAFAVN010000391.1 GCA_019242435.1 Verrucomicrobiota bacterium
TCTCAATCAACCTACTTTTAATCAGAGAAAATTCGAGCTGTACGCTAGTCAGATTCTTAGCGCTGATGGTGAAGTCTTACCTGTCCACGACGGAGAACGATTAACCCTCAAATACGACGCTCGCGATTTCCAAATTCGTTTTGGGACAGATCGGTTCAGCGTGGGTGACGCACTTTACTATCGAGCCAGGCTGGACGGGCAAGTCACTCGTAGTTCGCCAGTTACCACCGCACCGGTTTGGCGTTCCGGAGCGCTAAATAATGGGAAGTATTTGCTTCGAGTGCAGGCCACAGATAGTAATGGAGTCGAGAGCAAGGAATATGTCCTGGCTTTCACGATCCAGCCGCCCTGGTATCGCAGTGTCTGGATGGAAATTGCCTATGGACTAGCAATAATTCTCGGCTTTTACCTGTTCGGCCGATGGCGGACTTACCAGATGACCCTGCGGCAGCGCGAGTTGATAAAATTGGTGGACCTTCGTACTCAAGAACTGCGTGAGCATGAATCCGAGTTGCGAAAGGCCAAAGACACAGCAGAATCAGCGCAGGAGAATGCGGAAAGGGCCAATCGAGCCAAAACGGCTTTCCTGGCAAACATGAGCCATGAGCTGCGGACACCTCTCAACAGCATTCTCGGCTATGCCCAGGTCCTGCTTCGGCGTCTGGATCGCTCTGAGGATCAAAAGGCAAAAGTGAAAACCATTCTTTCCAGCGGGGAACATCTACTGGAAATGATTAATGAAGTGCTGGATCTCTCCAGGGTTGAGTCCGGAAAGGTGTCAATCGCGCTTCAAGCCGTGGAACTGCCCAAGTTTATCGCGGGCATCGTGGATGAGTTTCGGCTCCGGGCTTCTCGCAGCAATTTGACTTTTATTCACCAAGTCCAGGGTGATCTTCCGGAGTGTATTGAAACGGATCCGCTTCGTTTGCGTCAGGTTCTTTACAATTTGCTCGGAAACGCTATGAAGTTCACGGTTCAGGGAGAGGTCGCCCTGAGAGTTTATGTCACTTCTGACTTACTCCGTTTTGAAGTGAAGGACACAGGCAAAGGAATCACCCCTGAGGATTTACCTTCGATTTTTAACCCCTTCTACCAAGCAGCTAACAATCAGCTCATCGGACAAGGCGTGGGTCTCGGGCTGCACATTAGCAAGCAGATCGTCGATCTGCTAGGCGGAAAGATCAGTGTCGTTAGTGAGCCGGACCGGGGAACCACTTTCACCTTCGAAATTCCCCGGCGAGATGCAAAGCCACTAATTCCGGAAGAAACTTCTCCGACGATTGTCAGCTATGAAGGACCCCGTCGCAAGATCCTAATTGTGGATGACGAGGTGCTTAACCGTTCCTTGTTGCGAGAACTTCTGGCAACAGTTGGCTTTGAATCGGTCGAAGCCAGTTCCCCTGAAGAAGCCTTATCGCTGCTCAATAATAGTTTCGATGCGGTGATCTCAGATATCCGTATGCCCGGCTACGACGGGCATACATTCTGCCAGAATCTCAGATCGTCCGCGGAGACTAAAGATCTCGTCATTATCGCTTCTTCGGCCAGTGTGTTCGCTGAGGACCGGCTACTTGCTCGTGCTTCGGGGTTCACTGCTTTCTTACCAAAACCAGTAATGGAAGAAGAGCTATTCGAAATCCTGAGAAGACATTTGGGGTTAAAATGGGTCTACGCCGCACCTGGCTAGCTAGATTTATTCGTCCCCTCCGCGCGTTGGCCCAGCACAAATAGAACCGGCGGCATCGGGGAGAACGTTTCGATGCTCTCGAACCCAAGTGTCCGCAGCCGCTCTCCGATTTCGGTTGCCGTCCAGGGGTGACCACCACTGCGCACGATTCGCAATTTAGTTAGTATTTGGCCAAGTTCGTCTGGTGTCGGCGGATAAAGCCCAACGATGAGCCAGCCGCCGGGTCGAAGCGCTTGATAAACCCGCTCGAGTGCCGCCGCCATGGCCTCTTCACCGATAAAGGGCGCAGGCAGCCAGGCTAGCGCAAAAACAGCCTCATCCGTGAGCTCCTCTATTCTTTGCAAACGAAACTCCACCCGCGCAGCGACAGAGCTCTGAGCCAGGTTTTTACGCGCCAGATCTAACGCCGGCGGCCAGGGATCGACGGCCACAACGTTTAACGCCGGCCAAGACTGAGCCGCTTCGATCGTCAGCCAGCCCGCCCCGGCGCCGGCATCGAGGAACATCCCTGGTTGTTGCAATTTGGCGGCCAGATCAGCCCGTTGCCCGGCGGCCGTCTCAATACCACGCACCATCAGTCGCGACGCCTGGCCTTGCGAATCAAGCACGACCGGATCTTCATACACCCAGCCGGGCGCGCGTTCCGGCTTCTCCAACAAGTCCATGGCTTGCCGGAAAGATGACCGAATCAATCCCAAGGCAGACTGCGCTTGGCTAGGGTTAATTTCGTCCAGGATGGTTGGATCGATTTTGTGCACCACGTTCTGCAAGAGTGAACGCACCCCAGCGTCGCCGGTGTGCTCGTCCTGCCGTAGCCGAAGCTCAGCGCCAATCGCGGCCAATGTTTCCAATGATGAATTGAGGGTATGTAATTGCCGCAGAAATGCTTCGAAACTCATAACGTCACTCGGAATATCGGACTGGGAACCGTGGCTTGCCCACCCTAATTGCGAACCGACTCCGAAAGCTTCTTCTGAGCCTTATTGAAGACCGTTAAAACTAAACGGCGATCGCAATATCGGTCCGGTACGGCATAGCCCAAAATCACCCCACTTACCCGCGCGATCAGGAGCAATTCATCCGTGGAGAGCTCGATAGTGTGCATTTCCATTGCCTCTTGGTTACTAGTGTGGTCCATATCTGCGGCCCGCGTTTATGCGGCGGTATAGGCTAACCGAAAACAACCTGTGACCGCTCTTTTTGTTCGAGTTGCCGGAAGCGCCTTCCGAAATTAGCTCGGTAGGGATGAGCTCCTGCTCGTCCGTTTGGCCGAAATACAGCAGTTGGTGCGAACGAGAGCACGGACGAGCAGGAGCTCATCCCTACCGAATTTGAGGACTACTCGGTTCAGACAACCAATCCGGCAGTTCGATCAAGAGTTCTGACCATTCGTTGCTGTTTAAAACAGCAAATCCGGCGATCAGAACAAACTTCGAGGGCGGCGCCCACCAATGACGTTTGTTACGGCGGCTGATCGTCTCAGCGGACGAAAACCAGCCTGACAAATCTGTTGGGAGTGCAAATTACATGAGACAAGAAACTGCTTCTAAAAGTTTTTATCTTGGTGAACGCGCCATTGTAGTTGGCGGAGGAATTGCGGGACTATCGGCC
>JAFAVN010000569.1 GCA_019242435.1 Verrucomicrobiota bacterium
TTAGCCTGCGGTGCTAGAGCAGCGTTCCGCGAATTTCAGGGCCGCAGGCTACGCGCCGCCGAATTTGGGGAGCGGCACAACCGGGTTCGAGTGCAAAGGTCTGACGCGGTCGAGGACATGTGGACTCAGGCGGACTGCGGTCCGGTAAGCGGAAAAGATCAGTTCCAATTTCGCATCCAGATTATCGATCAGGTGCAGCGCCCAGGCTTCCGGAGTTTTCGGTTCGACAGGGGAGCCAAAGCTTTTCTCACCGTGATGTGCAATCACCAGATGCAATAAGTGAACACGAACTAACTCGCTTTCCGGAGAAAACTCTTTCCAGGTTTCGAAATCCGGCTCCTGCCGCATCCTGGACCAGAGACGATTCACCAATTCACCGCCGATGCTGATGTGACCAATCAGTTCGCCGTACAGATCATACGGCATCTGCAGGCTTTCCTTTGGAAAGTTATTCTCCCACATTTTGCCGGCGTCGTGGAGAAGTACGCCGATGAGTAAAAGATCCCGGTTAAGGTTGGAATAAACACCGGCAACGGCGTCGGCTGCCCGCAACATTTGAGCAACATGCTCAACTAGTCCGCCCCTACGCGCATGATGGACGTTTCGGGCGCCGGCGGACCGTTTGAAACGTTCCCCAAACTCCAGCAGGAATAATTGACCCATGCGCCGGAGGCGCGGATCGCCGATGGATTCGATCGTACTGGCTATCTCATTAAAATCATTACGCTGGCGCTCACGAACCTGTTCAGGTCCTTCAAACAACATGGCTCTTTCGTCCAGATTCAGATCTCTTATCTGCCAATTCCGGACTTCCAAGCCGTAAGAATTACCAGCCCAAAACTCGCCCTCGATACAGACAGGAGCCCCCGGTTGAACCTGCGAACAAAAGTTAAAAGCCGGATGATCGTTCCAGACCCGAATCGTCATTACGCCGACGAGATCCCGTAACACCAGCTCGTAATACGGTTTTTGGTCGCGGGTTTGCTTTTCCGTAATCGACTCGATCTGAGCAAAAACGGCAGTCAAAACGGGGCCGGTAATCACGCGCTCCCTTAATTCCTGAATAGAGATAGGCGCCCCCATGGGTTCGTTGGATAGAACAAAGAAATTAGGGCCGAGTAGGAACCGCGTCAATGCTTCGGAACGCCGGGAACGCGGCCGAGCGCAGGTGAAACGCCGGGAACTCGCGCGAACGCCGAGAACTTCGTCAGCTTAACTCGCAGAAGGTTGACGCTGGGATCCGGCGGGTGAGCGGGTGACAAAGGGGCAACGCTGATCAACGTCGAGTTTGTCCAGCCCATCTCGACCGGGAAAGTTACCCAAACAACTAAGTTCGACCGAATCCCCTTTTCCACCTTTTGCGCCTTCCATATCTTGTTCTCCTTTAACCTTTGTCCTCCTTGTGCGCCCCAAGCTCCGGCAGCCAATACCGAAGAGTGGCCGGCGCGACCTCGCCCACATCGACGTCTAGTTTATCGACCCTGTCTTAGCCCGAGCCCAAGACCCGCTCCGTAGGAGCTAAATCTTTATAGCAACCGTAACGTAGACGCGATCAGCCGCCTTCGTTTCGCTATGGCGCGCCTCACTGATTATTTAGGCGCGACGAAGCCTGGCGGAGTCGGCTCCGCTAGGAGCGGCGTATCGCTCCTCCGGAGCTGGTCCTTTTTTTTGCGTTTGAATCTATAAAGATCTGGCTCCCCTGGAGCCTTTTTCAACAGTCTGCTTAATCCGCGGCTTCGCCGCTCTAGCTTTTTGGTCGGCACAACCCAACCAGCTTGAGCGCCATCTGCTCCGAATCAACTCAGCACAACCTCGCGTCCTGTCAGACTTGATTCGTAAATGGCGTCCAACATTTCCATCAGTTTCACAGCTTGAATCGAGCTATTGATCGGCGGTTCGATTCCTTTGATGGCATTTAGGAAGTTTTCCATTTGTGGAACAAATTCGTGAGGAACCGGTTTGAAAGGCAAGTCGATCGTTTCTAACTTTCCATCCCGATCCTCGAAGAGAGTCAGCGCTGGGATTTTTTCGCTCGGATGAAGCTGGAGGACGTCTACGATCCGGATAGTTCCTTTCGGTCCATAAACTACCGTGCTGAACAACTCTCGGGTGCCCCACTTTCCCACGGGGATGTCATCCGGCAGATTTGCGGACCAAGAGACTTCAAAGAGCAACGAGCTACCGTTCTCAAAACGAATCATCCCATCAGCGCTGTCTTCGACGTCGAAAACCGGGCCTTTTACGAATTGCGGGAATTTTTGGTAGGTCTGCGCAGACACGGTCCTGGGCTTTGGCGTACCCATCAGGTACCAGGCCGCATCAATCGCATGAACACCGAGGTCGATCACCGCACCGCCGCCCGCCCGGGATCGATCAGTAAACCATCCATCAATCCCTCCAGGGGTTCCCCGGGAACGTACCCACATGGTTTTCGCGAAATAGATCTCGCCCAGGCGCCGTTCGGCAACCGCCTTGCGGGCGGTTTGAATCGCACCCGAGAACCGCATCTGGCGCCCGAAGAAGTAGATCAGGCCGCGCTTATCGGCTTCATTGCGCACTTGCCGCATCTGCTCGGCGTTTAAGGTCGGCGGCTTCTCACACAGAACATGTTTTCCAGCCGTCAAAGCTTTGAGTGTGGCCGGGAAATGAAGCGAGTTTGGCAAGCTGATCACTACTGCCTGCAAATCGGGATCCGCCAACATCTGGTCGTAATTGGCAAACACCCGCGCTGGTGAATACTTGGTTTGGAAAGCCGCTCGCCTTTTCTCGTCCAGGTCGCATGCGGCATAGAGCTCTCCCAGATTGCCTCCTTGGATTCCTTCGGCGTGGCGCTCCCCAGGCCAGCCAAGTCCTACGATACCGACTTTCAGTTTATCCATACAATAGTTTTGTGACGCATCGGATGGTGTCAATGTGGGAAGGCATCCGGCACCGGCGAGGTATTTATCCAGTCGCCAATCGATATGGCCGTTGTCAGCGCCGACGTGATTTGGCCGATTGATTAGGCCGGCCGTTTAAAACTTGCCTTTTCCGTTTGCATCGCAGCCCGGCGGCCGGCCCATTAGCTCGAACAGGCCGCGGCTGCTTGTTATGTAATCTGAGGTGTGATCTGCCCTTTGGGGCCACCTGAAAGGTTGTCAGTCGTTGAGGTTCAGGGAGTGGTGCGCGATACAGGGTTCGAACCTGTGACCCCTACCGTGTCAAGGTAGTGCTCTACCACTGAGCTAACCGCGCAATAGAGAGGGAATCCTCTTAGTCGTGAATGCATGCCTTTGCAACCGGTTTTGCACCCGGAGAGCGAATGGCCATCAGTACCGATCGTCGGTCACCAAATACTCCGCCGGCGGGCTGTCGCCCGATGGACGAAACTACCAACTCGCAACAGATCCGTCCACCTCTTCACTCCAGCCGGCTCTTACGCGCCAGGACGTGTTCGAGGAAGACTCGCTTGTAATTTTCGAACACCGCGGTGACAATCGCAGCGTCATCGGCGTACCCGATACCTGAGACCGCGTCCGGGATGAGGTCGATTGCCTTCCGGAGATAAGAAAGGGCGAATGCCGCCTCGGCGATCGCGGTGTACGGAATGTCAGGGCTTAGTCCGGAATAGAAATCCTCGATCAACTCGGCTAAAAACCCAACCTGATCTGCCAGCTGCGGAAATTCGGCTACTTGGGAGACTGCTAAACGAACTTCGGGTAGTTGGCGTACCAATTGTTCGAGGCGCGCCGGCGTGATGCTGCGCGCCCCGTCTAAAATGAACTGTTGCAGCTCGTGTTGCATGATAGTGATCAAAGCTGGGCGGTGATCTCTCGCGCTCTCGCCAAGGCATCCGGCAACTTGGTTACGTCTTTACCGACACCGCGGGCTAGCTCCGGTTTACCGCCGCCTTTACCACTAAGAATGGCGGTCAACTCCTGAACCAGTCGCCCTGCCGGATAATCGTTTATAACCGAAGGCCCAGAATAGGCCAGCACATGGATTTGGTCCGGTTGTTTTCCGAAAAAGAGAGCGACCCCATCGAACTTTTTTGTCTTCAGAGCGTTCGAGATAGCCTGCAGAAAATCGCCGGTCACGTTCTCGATAGTTTGTACCAGTTTCTTGGACCTGAGATCGAAATTGCTTACGTATTGCTCTGCCTCTCGCTGTAAGGCCTGGGCGCGCTCCTTTTCGACACTTTTGCGGAGCTCGAGCAGCTGGTGATTAAATTCTTCGGCTCGTTTCGCCTCCTTATCGAGCTCGTTCCTCAGGAATTGAAGAGCCGTTAGCCCGGTCAAAGCTTCCACGCGGCGAATACCGGCCGAGATAGCCCCTTCGGAGGCGAGCAAAAATAAACCAATTTCGCCGGTTCGGCGGACGTGGGTCCCGCCGCAGAGTTCCATTGAGTACCCGTCCAATTTGCCGGGAGTGCCGCCGACCTGAACGACACGTACCTGAGCTCCATATTTTTCACCGAAGAACTGCATCACGTCAGGACGATTCCTGATAGCCTCATATGGCCATTCTTGCCAGCTCACTTCATCGTCGAGAGTCACCTGGCGGTTAACCAATTGCTCGATCGAGAGGAGTTGATCTGGCGAAAGCGCGTTACTGTTGAAGTCGAAACGCAAACGCTCCGGCCCTACATACGATCCTTTCTGAGTCACCTGGTTTCCGACGACTTGGTGTAGCGCCCAATGCAGCAAGTGTGTCGCCGTGTGATTAACCTCGATAGATCGTCTCCGGTCCCGGTCAACCTTCAGCCTAACGTGGTCGGGAATTCTTAAGTCAGCGTTAACCGGCACAGTCAGATAAAATGTTTGCCCCTGCTTAACCACACCGTCCACCTTGAGGGTCTTGCCGTTAGAAGTAACCAGCTCACCGGTATCACTAACCTGCCCTCCCATTTCCGCGTAAAAAGGAGAACGATCGACCGCAATTAGAAGATGTTCGTCTTCAGAAACGGCCGAAACCGCACTCGCTTCCGCTTCTATTGTGGTGAAACCAACAAACTCGGTCGCTATCGATTCCTTAGCCGCCGCCACTACGGACTTTTCTTGGGCCGTGCGCGACCGTTCCCGTTGAACCTCTAATAATTGTTCTACGGCGGCCAAGTCTAGTTTAAGGCCCTGCTCGCGCGCCAGCACTTCCGTTAAATCGACCGGAAAACCATAGGTATCGTAGAGCATGAACGCGGTTTCAGGCGAAAACGCGTCGCTCGACTGTTTTCTGAGCGCTTCCTCGAAGATCCGGAGACCGCGATCGAGGGTTCGATTGAACAGTGCTTCTTCTTCCACAAGGGTAAGGACGATTCTCTCCTGGTTTTCCCGCAGTTCTGGAAAAACCGTTCCGAACTCTTGTATCACGGCCGGTGCGAGCTTTGCCAGAAAACCGGAAGAGCCGAATCCAAGATCCCGGCCAAAGAGTACCGCCCGGCGCAAGATCCGTCGCACTACGTAGTTTCGGTCAGTGTTACTCGGGATAATGCCGTCCGCGATAGCAAAGCAAAGCGTCCGAATGTGGTCCGCGATAACCCGGAAGGCAACATCCACCTTTTCCTGATGAGTAAGATTACTCCGACTGCTGGGCAGAGTTGCGTGGTACTGAATATTGCTCAGTTGAGTGATAGCCTGAAAGATTGGACGGAAGACCTGGCTTTCGTAGTTTGAAATCGCTCGAGAGAAATCCTTAAATCCGTCCGTACATTCGATGATCCCTGCTACCCGTTCAAAGCCCATACCCGTATCCACGTGACGCATTGGCAGCGGTGAGTACGTACCGTCCGGGTTGGCATTGAACTGGATGAAAACAAGATTCCAGACTTCGATGCAGAGCGGGCTGCCTTGGTTTACCAACCGCCCCTGCGTATCGCCCTCTTTCGTAAGGTCGATGTGGATTTCCGAACACGGACCGCAGGGTCCGGTTTCTCCCATCATCCAGAAGTTGTCGGCTTTACCGCCGGATACGATGTGCACTGTCGGGTCAAGGCCAGCTCGTAGGAATAGAGCCGACCAATGTTCATGCGCTTCTGCATCAAAAGCCGCCGGATCTTCAGGCCGGGGTCTGTAGACGGTCGCATATAGGCGACTCGCCGGGAATCGCCAGTCGTCCACTAAAAGCTTCCAAGCCCATTCGATTGCCTCCTTTTTGAAATAGTCGCCGAAGCTCCAATTTCCTAACATCTCAAAAAAGGTGTGGTGATAAGTATCGAATCCCACATCGTCCAGGTCGTTGTGCTTGCCTCCTGCCCGAATGCATTTTTGCGTATCGGCTGCCCGAGGCGGTTGGAAGGGCGCTCTCTCCTGGCCCAGAAAATAGGGCACGAATTGATTCATCCCGGCGTTCGTGAAAAGCAGATTTGGCGAGTTGGGTAACAAGCTGGCCGAAGGCACGATCGTGTGCTGCCTTTCCCGAAAGAATTCGAGAAAGGATTGCCTGACCTCTGAAGCTGTCGTTGGAATCCTAGTCATTATCTTTGGCGCTGTGTGTCACTCAAAAATCGCGCCCGAGTTAACCTGCGCTCGTCAGAGCCATTGAGCAATTGCGGTCCCGTGTGGAGAATCGGTGCCGGCAAGGCCCTTCAAGTTTGCTCAACCCAAGGTGCTGTCAGCTAGCGTTTGTGGGCGTCCGCGTCCAACGCTGCTTTCACGGTCTCTTCGATTTCGGCGTAAAGTTTTTGATCTGCTTTCAATGAGTCCTTTGCTGCATCCCGCCCTTGGGCAAGTTGTTGCCCCTTGTATGAAATCCAAGAGCCACGTTTTTCCAGTATGTTCTTTTCGAGAGCCAGGTCGAGCAATGCTCCAACATTCGAGATGCCCTCGTTATACATGATGTCGAATTCGGCTTCGGTAAACGGCGGAGCCACTTTGTTCTTAACAACCTTAATCTTCGTTCGGTTCCCAACCACCGTGCCGTCGGTCTGCTTGATAGCGCTGATCCGGCGAATATCTACTCGGACGCTCGAATAAAACTTTAGCGCCTTGCCGCCCGGCGTGGTCTCCGGGTTCCCAAACATGACCCCGATTTTTTCGCGGATCTGATTGGTAAAAACGCAGCAGGTTCGCGCCTTGGAAATGAGAGCTGTTAACTTTCGTAAAGCGGCGCTCATCAACCGAGCTTGTGCGCCCACGGTAGCGTCGCCGATCTCGCCTTCCAGCTCGGCCTTCGTGACTAACGCAGCAACCGAATCGACAACGATCACGTCTAGTGCATTGGAACGAATCAAGGTCTCACAAATCCGGAGCGCTTCCTCACCGGAGCTCGGTTGCGACACTAGCAGGTCGTCCAGGTTAACGCCGAGCCGGCGGGCGTACTGCGGGTCGAGTGCGTGCTCTACGTCGATGAATCCGGCTAGGCCGCCCTGTTTCTGAGCGCGCGCTATAACGGTCAGTGTAAGTGTTGTTTTTCCAGACGATTCCGGCCCAAAGATCTCGACAACCCGGCCGCGCGGAAAGCCCCCAACTCCTAACGCGCGATCGATCAAAATATTTCCAGTGGGAATAACTTCGACGGGCATTACTCGGTCGTCGCCGAGTCGCATGATGGCGCCCTCGCCGTAATCTTTGGCGATCTGTTGCAATGCTAATTCCAGGTTTCTCTTTCGAGCGGCGTGAGCAGGATCAACCGTTTGCACGTCAGAGTTTTTAGCAGCCATGGTTGTCGAGACTGTCTCGAAATTTTCAGTCGATATCAACCTCTGAATGGCTGTGGTAAGAGATTGGTTAAGCACGCGGACTTGTTTCATGCTCGTGCTCGCAGGTAGAGGCGAGTGTCCCATCCGGAACACCAGCAGCGGATCGTTTTCAGCGGCTTCGTTGGGACAGTCGCCGCTACCTGAGCCGAGGACACCCGCTCACTCCACCTCGATCAAAAGCTTACCGGTGGTGGCTCTGGATTCCAAATCCCGGTGCGCCTGTGCGACCTCTCTCAGCGGATAACGTCTCTCGATCCGAACCCGGAGGCTGCCGTCCCCGACCCATCCCAATACTTGGGCCGCCCGGGCCAATAATTCTTGTCGCTCGGCAGTATAGTGCGCCAGACTTGGTCTGGTCAGAAAGAGCGATCCTTTCTCGGACAACACGATCGGGTCGATCGACGGCACTTTGCCGCTGGACTGCCCGAATAGAATCAGCATCCCTCGCGGGCGCAAAACCTCAAGATCCCCTTGATAGGTATTTAGGCCGACCGAATCATAAACGACGTTGATACCCTTTCCACCGGTCAATTCTTTTACTGGGGGAACGAAGTCCTCGTCCCTATATAAGATGGTCTCATCCGCCCCCGCTTCTTTGGCGAGGGCTGCCTTCTCCTTAGTCGAAACAGTGGTGTAAACCGTGGCACCTTTCTTTTTCAGCATCTGAATGAGCAGGAGCCCGGTACCGCCTGCCCCGGCATGGACCAGGGCGATATCACCCGCTTTAACCGGGAACGTGGTTTGTGAGAGATAATGCGCCGTCATGCCCTGCAGCAGCACGGCAGCAGCCGAATCAAAGCCGACGTTATCTGGGATCGCTACCAACCGGACCGCCGGCACGACCGCGAACTCAGCATTCGCGCCCGGAGTCATGGTCCAGGCGACACGCGTGCCTGGGGCAAGATCAGCACCCGGCCCGTTTTTCTCGACGATGCCGGCACCTTCAACCCCGGTCGTGAAAGGCAGACTCATTTTGTAGAGACCAGTCCTTTGATAAACATCAACGTAATTCACTCCGGCCGCCTTAACGCGCACGAGAGCCTGGTTCTCACCTGGTTCGGGTAGAGATGTTTCGTCGCACTGCAAGACTTCCGGCCCACCGAATTTGTGAATGCGGATCGCTTTCATTTGACTGTTCAGTCAACTCGCACGCGGCTGCTACCTGGTCAAGACAGATTCAGCGGAGTGGATCCCCAATCCGGAGCGGCCGCCGGAGCCAGCAGCAGGTGACGGAGTAAACTTCTCCACAAAACACGAAGCCCGCCCGCTTGCGCGGGCGGGCTTATGACCTACCCCACCGATGCCACTTTTGATTACACCAACTCAATCCGCCGTGGTTTCAGCCTTTCGGCCTTTGGCAGATTGACTGTCAAAACGCCCTGCTCAATGCGGGCAGAAATCTTTGCCGTATCGATCGATGGGTCGAGT
>JAFAVN010000052.1 GCA_019242435.1 Verrucomicrobiota bacterium
AAAATTGGTAACCTTCGGGTGCATGGCCTTGGATGACGCTCCCGCGGAGCTGATTCTGCCAAGGCTTCGTCGCGACTGAATAATTAGGGAGGCGCGCCGTAGCGCAGCGGAGGCGGCTGATCGCGTTTATGTTCCGGTTGCTATAAAGATTTAGCTCCTACGGAGCCGGTCTTTGCCTCGGTATAATGCCGACGGCGGATCGAAAAACGGCGAACTAGACATTGATAAGCGCCGGCTTCGCCGCCGAGCCTGAACTGTTACCTATGTTCTGAACCCAGCCGTTCTGAACCCAGCGCCCACCACCCCAGACACTCACTTCTCACCTCCCCCTCCCTACTCTGTCACGTGACTTGTCCCACCCGGTTTCGACACGTGGACGATGCTGTACAAATGCGCGTTGATAGCGCGATTCAAGTCGGGGCGCTCAGCTAACGCGGTTAATTCAATAATTTCCCAGGTCGCGGAGTCGAACCCGAGGATTCTGGCAATCGTCGAATGCGGCAGCGGACGCTTGGCCCAGGTTTCCAGGGAACGGCTAATGCTCGTTTTTCTAGGGATTGCGACGGTCTGTTTTAGCAGAAATCGGGTATGCGCCAACTCGTCGAATTCACCGGCAATGTCGTGCAATAACCAGGTACGAGCACTTGGCCTGGCAAATGTATCCGCGTAATTGGCGAAACGTTCGCCCTCCAGAAACTCGCGTAATGCCAACGGATTTTGCCATAGATAAGTCGAGACGTACTCGTTTATTGGCGCCTCTGGGCGCGTGTTCAGAGCATAGAACTTGACCAGGAGTCCGAACATCCGGTCAAACGCGGGGGCAATTTCTCGAATCCGCTCCCGTACGGCCTTGGTATCAAAGTCCTCCGGCAACGGCGTTTCATACTGCAAGAGCAAGGCATTAACCAGATTGGGTGCGATCATGCGGCACGGTCCGGTCAAAACTATCAATAATCAATTTTGATGTTTTATGATAGAAGCTTAAATTTTCCTCAAGTTGCAGCCGTCGTTGTTAGATCTTGAACTTCTCCGGACGTTATTGGAGGTCATTCGCCACGGAACTTTACGTAAAGCGGCGCAGGCGATCGGTCGGACCGAGTCCGCTGTCAGCTTGCAAATGAAACGGTTGGATGATCTAGCCGGGACCAAGCTGCTGGAAAAAAACGGTCGTTCCTTGCGGTTGACACCGGCAGGCGAATTGATGACCGAATACGCTCGCCGGTTCATTGATTTGAATTATGAAGCGATCCAGGCCGTGTCCGGGTTCAGAATCGCAGGTCGCGTCCGGCTCGGTCTGGTTCAGGATTTCGCGGAGAGCTCGTTACCGCCAATCCTGGCTGCATTCTCGCGTGCTCATCCTTCTGTCGAAATCGAGGTGAAAGTCGAACGGTCCTGTGACCTGGAGACGCTGTTTCTTCAGGATGCATTGGACCTGATGCTCTTCTTTTCCATCGCTCGGCCGCCTGCGCGTCTGGCAAGCACCTTGATTGGGTCTGTCCCTATGGTTTGGGTCTGGCGAGAGCCGTTTGATCTTGCCGAAGAGCTCCGCCTCATATTGTTTGAACCGCCTTGTGTTTTTCGGCAGACGGCACTGAAACATCTGAGCCGGCACCGACACCGCTGGAGGCTTAGCTTTGTGACCTCGAGTCTGTCAGGTACCTGGGCCGCGGTCGAAGCCGGGTTAGGCATTTCGATCCGAACCCAGATCGCTTTGCCTCGCACATTGGCAAGCGCTCCCATCCTGCCCGGGCAAAAGCTACTGCCGGAGGTTGGCATTTACCTGGCACAGAGAGAACATACGGCGTCCGCCGCCGTAAACCGCCTTCAGGCGGAAATCGTGAAATCCGTGCGAAACAACCTCCTCGGCTATGATCTCCAACCGCTTCGCGGTTCCTAAGCCGCTATAGAGGCCCGATCGACGGCGGATTCATCGCTGCCGCTGCGGCGAGCGAGAAAATAAGATCCAACCACCAGGAGGGCAGCCAGGAATTGGGCGACGAGCGTTTCGACCGTGGGATAGATCGAGAACCAGACCCCGGCCCAATCAGGAATGCCGGCCAGCCAGGTAATCTGAGTGGTGGGAATCCAATGAGCCAGCTGCATCTCCTGAGCTTGCTCACCGACCATGACCAGTAAAACCGCACCCAGGAGAGCCCCGGTCAGCACCAGCATCTTGCGATAAGGCAACCGGCGGTGAGCAACAAAGGTTAGTACCCCAACGATGCCGGAAAAGAATAGGCCGAGAATGGAGCCGAATAAAACCGGCCTCCAACCCATTTTGAGGTAATAGCCCTGGAGAAAAAGCACTACCTCGAAACCTTCGCGGTACAAAGAGGAAAAACCAAGTAACCCGAGGCCCCATAAAAGGCTCCGCTTGCTGACCAGTGAATTTTTCGCGCCGGTCTGAAGCTCTTTTTTGCGGCGGTTATGAAGACAGATCCAGCCGCCCCAGTAAACTTTGTGGAAGAACCAATTCATCACCACCAGCAGGACGATAACGGCTAACAGGCCCGTGGCAGCTTGGAGATCGAGAGCCGAAACGCTTTGGCTCAAATCGCTGAGAATACCCACGGCGATGAACCAGGTGACAATGGTAACTAGAAAAGCGACCCCAGCCCCAACCGCCACCGGGCGGCGGTGCGACTCTTTTTCACCAACCATATTGGCCGTGATCGCTGAGAGAACGAGAATACATTCCAGGCCTTCGCGGAACACCAGGATCCCGATATCGAAGATGGCTGAGGCTCGGTTGGTATTAGCTGCAGTGGGATCCGGAGCGCCATGGGCTGCGACTCCCTGCCAGACCAATACTGCTGCAACGATTAAACCTCCGAGAACGACCAACCAGAGCGGCAAACGCCGGGATAACCTTTCCCGATGCGAGCTGGATTCATAAGGGACAGCGAGTTGGCCATTCATCGTGCTGTACTTGAGAATGAATCTCATTAGCACGCACAGTCAATAGAAGATTGGGGGGAGGGGAAGATTGGAAGAATGGAAGATTGGAAGAATGGGCCCGCGGACGGGTCGTTGGGAAATACATTTTCTTCATATCGCTCGCGGCTCCGCAGGCGTTTCCGTTTTCGTCAATCCATTCTTCCACCCTTCCATCCTTCCATCCTTCCAATCTTCCACCCTTCCAGTCTTCCCCTCCCTACCGGTAGACCCGCACCACCCTCTTTGTAATACCGGTAAAAATCTCCCAGGCAATCGTGCCTGCCTTCCGGGCAAGCTCAGACGCTAGAATCTCTTCATTGCCTTGCTTACCGATCAAAACCGCTTCCTCACCGGCGGTCACCTCCGGGAGGTCGGATACGTCGACCATGATTTGGTCCATCGTGACCCGGCCTAGCAAGGGACAGCGCCGCCCCTGAATCAGTACCTCTGTCCCTGCTCCGGAAAGATGTCTTTGATAACCGTCGCCATAGCCGACCGCCAGCGTTGCCACCTTCGTTTCCTGATCGGTAATGAATGTTCGTCCGTAGCTGATGCTCCTCCCGGCTGCTAAATTCCGAACCAGAACCACCCGAGTTTTCAACGCCAACAATGGCCGCAACCAAGGTTGAAGATCGGGTAAAGGCGATATTCCATAGAGAGCGAGCCCGGTACGCACGATATCGCCCGGTTGGGCTACGTTGCCGAATCGAAGAACACCGGCGCTGTTGAGAATGGTTACCGGCGTTGTTCCAGAGAGTTGCCGGGCCTCGTTTTTAAATCGCTCCAACTGCTCGGCAGTGTATCCGAGGTCTTCGTCCGCCACTGGCAGATGCGAAGAAATGGCCGTGACCCGAATCTGGGTTAGCCGGGCTAACTTGCGAAATTCTACCGCCGCTTCCGAGTTCCAGAGGCCGATCCGGCCCATGCCGGTATCTATTACGAAATGAATGGGCAGTGGTTGGCCGGCGGCACAGTTGGCGTAAGCTCGGGCTTCTTCCGCGGTGGATACCGTGGGAATAAAGCCCTCCTGGGCTATGAACGGCTGCTCTTCGGGAGCGGCGGGCCCAAGGATGATAATCTGGGTCTGGACACCGGCTTTCCTTATCTCCAAACCTTCGGCAAGATTGGCAACAGCCAGAAACTCCACCTTCGGCGCAAGAGCAGTCGCTATAGATTGTAACCCGTGACCGTATGCATCCGCTTTAATGACAGCGGCAAATTCTACACCCGCCGGGACCCGCTTTTTCAATTCGCCCAGATTATGATCGAGTGCCTGAAGATCGATTTCGGCCCAGCAACGATAAGGAGGATTCATTCGCGGTTTGTTTTGGTGAATTTCTGCGGGAAAACCAGAGCAGGCCGGTTACGACCAGGAGCATGAGGTTTCGAATAAGCGGGCCGACGGTGCCTGTATTTTCGATCGAACGGCCGAAACAGCCACAATCAATGCTTAGTCCTCGCGCGATTGCGCTAATGAGTGCGCCGGTGAAGATGACGAGCAAGCTCCCGGCCCAGATCAGAGCTCCGGTTTCCAGCCGGCCAAAAAGAAGAGAAAGGCCCAAGCAAAATTCTAACGCCGGCAGGAAGACCGCAAGAATTGCCGCAACGGTCCAGGGCAACAACTGGTAATTCGCGATTTGCTGGGCGAACTCTGCCGGGTCAATCAGCTTGGTAATGGCGGCGAACAGGAATAAGAGCGCTAGACCGGTTCTGAGGGTAATCCGAATGACCCTGAACACTAGCGTTCGACGTTCGGCATTTGGCGTTGGGCGTTCAGCGTTCACGGCGTTCTCGGCGCGGGCGAGTGTTCTTTCTGCCACGCCTCCCATCCGCCCTTTAAAAACCCAGCATCGGTGACCCCGCTAGCTCGCAGTTTCTCGGCGATTTCTCGGCTTAATTGACAGGAGGAGGCGCTGCAGTAGACGATCACTCGCTGGCTTGGATCATAATGGTCCAAAAATTTAGGGAAAGCGTCCGGCCAATTATCAAAGTTGAGTGAGAGAGCTCCTGGTATATGGCCGGCAACAAATTCAGCATCCGAGCGAGCATCCACCCACAGGATCTTGGCGCTCGCAGCGGACGTTTGGGCCAGAGTTATCTCGTTGGGCTCATCGGGCGGCCCTAAAAATGACGGCCGTTTGGGATGAACCGCTGCCGTGACACCGCCCAACAGCAGTGCCCCCAACAAAATCAGCCCGACCTCGCGAGTGCCTGTCATTTGACCCGGACGTAAGCGTAGTAGGTCTGCGGGTTGTCGGTTGGATAATCTGTCCTTACCAGCAGGGTCGCGCTCTCGGGGCGTTTCGTGCCTGGCGGAGTTACTTTCACCTCAAGTTCCCGTCCTGGCTGGACCTCGTGCACTTCGATTTTAATATCGGGGTTATCGGAATCTACTCTCAGGAGCTTTGCTGGAAATCCGTCGCCGATTTTGATATCGATGGTTTTTGGTTCCGGTGATTCACCCATCGACCACACCACGAAACTCGGTTTGATGATGACCGCCTCTGGAATGTCTACTAATAACCGGAGCATAGTTGGTGTTTTTGGACTGTCCGACGTCGTGACCAGAATCGATTTCTCCTGGTGCCCGGTTCTGCTGCCGACATCCATACGCGCGGTGATTACGCCGGATTCGCCAGGTGCGTATACTTCCTTGGCCAGGGCGGCGGTAGTGCATCCGCAGGAGGTATGGACAGACGTAATTTTGACCGGGGCTGTCCCGCTATTCACGAATCGATAAGTAGCCACGACTTCGTGGTCGCCCGGTTTGGCTTTCAGGGTCTGTTCAAGATTATCCCATTTCAGTTGCGCGAAAGCCGGCGCAGCCAGGAACAAACTAAGCAAGAGGGGAAAACGCATGCCGGAAATGACAGATGACAAGCGAGAAATGACAAATGGTTTTTATGGGGTAAGGCCAGGCAGACGGCCAGGATCGGTAGGG
>JAFAVN010000281.1 GCA_019242435.1 Verrucomicrobiota bacterium
TTTCCTATCCGCTCCTGGACAGGAAATTTCCTACGATCGATCCCGCCAACCCTTACCAGCTCAGCAGCGAGGAACGTTTCTGCATGGAGCGGATTCGCAAATCTTTCCTCGCCAGCAGCAAGCTTTGGAATCACATGCGATGGATGGTGTCCCGTGGGAGAATGTACCTTCGCCGGGAAGAGACCTTGATCTTTCACGGATGTGTACCAGTCGATGAGCGAGGCGAATTCTTGCCGATGTTCGTCGAGGGAAAGCCATATAGCGGACGGGAGTTGTTCGATGCCATCGAAGCTTACGTTTACCGTTTGTTCGATGGAATGACACACGATGACCTGGACCTGCTCTGGTACTTATGGAGCGGCCCGCAGTCGCCTCTTTTCGGCAAGGACCGAATTACCACGCTAGAGCGAGACTTAATCACCGACAAGCGCACCCATACCGAAACCAAGAACCCTTACTTTCGGTTGATCCATGAAACCTGGTTCTGCGACAAGATCCTTTCGGAGTTCGAGATGGAAACTGAACAGGGCTTGATTGTTAATGGCCATGTGCCCGTTGAGGTTGAAAAAGGCGAGTCACCGCTGAAAAAGAGCGGCAAAGCCATCACTATCGACGGCGCGTTTTCAGAAACGTACGGGGACCATGGATTCACGCTCGTGATGGAACCCCACCGAACTTTCCTGGCGAAACATCATCATTTCGAATCGGTCGAAGCAGCGATTGAGAAGGGTGCAGATATCATCCCGAGCATCACCGTGGTTCGCGAATGGAAAAAACCGAAAAGAGTAGCGCAAACCTACCGAGGACGGTATCTGCGCCAGAAAATCGCTTTGTTGGAGGAACTGATCGAAGCTTATCGGCGGAACGACCTACCACAGCAGTAGGTGATTTCGGCCGTTTCCGTGGTTTCTTTATGAGCAACTGGTGACACGCAGAGCAGCTGGTTTACCGAAGCGTGGAGAGCAACTGTTGTCCTTCGCGCTTAGTCTCAGCATCGTCTTTTTCCGTGTTCTGCATTGAGAGCCCCTTGCTAACCAGGCGCCGCGCCTCATCCTTCCGACCCATTTCGGCGTAAACACCGCCGAGTTCAATGTAATGCATGAGGCGATTGGGATTCAGCTGTATCGCTTTTTCGAAGCAGGTCGCGGCCTCTTCATAAGTGGCGGCCGGCAAGCTGCCAAAAGCGGCTTGCGCGAGCGCCCGATGAAGTCCGTCTACTTCGGCCAGCCCCTTGTACCATCTGCCCAACACGTGCCAGGCTAGATCGTTACTAGGGTCAAGTTCTATGGCTTTATCGGCAGCGTCTTTGATGATATGCACCGCATCGTATCTTTGACGGTTTCCTTGAAACGGCTGCAACTTACCGTAGCTAATGGCAACAGCCAGCTGTGCTTCCGCATCTTTAGGGGCAAGCGCGGCAGCCCGAGCAGCATAATTTACTGCCGCCCCGCCAAGCCGGACTTTGTCCGCACTAGCAGTCGCATCGCTCATCAGGTGCCGGTACTCCCGCGAAATGTGGACGAGCAGTCGCACATTGGCAGGATCAAGCTTTTCCGCCGGCAGATAGTATTTCAGCGCTTCGCCGGCCTGAAGTTTTGCATAAAATAAATCGCCTTCGCTGATTAACTTATCTACGGGCTGAGCATGCAATGTGACGTTCGTCGACAGCAGTGCAAAGACAACAAAGACTTCTGGGAGGACCAATTTCATCGAATTACAACCTCATCGGCTTACCACCTATTGAATGACCACATAATGGCACCGAACATCGTGTTGGGCGCCGACCGCGTTTGCATTCTACCGCGTGAGTGTGAATGAGCAACTCAAAATCCCCGTCTCACAGAAATGTAATTTTCACCTCCAGCGCTGGAGGGCCGGCAACCTGGCGGCAGTGAATTCCTTCAATCCGCCGGGACGCATGCAATTCAGATAGGGACATTGATCCAACATGCCTCTATTTTGTTATTGCGTGCTCGAAGGCGACCCAAAGCCCATCAAGGTAGTACCGATCTCGATCGATGGGTGCAGCAGCGGCTAACTGATGTCGTTGGCGTTCAATGCGTTATTGGTGTTATTGGCGTTCGCGGTCGTGCTCGCTCGTTCCTGTTTTCTGGGGATCTTTGGCTGCGGACCAGAGGTCACATGCCGTCGCAGGCGTGCGTCGGATCGCTTGTGCCCGGATTTCGCAGCCATGAGCGATTCGACATCCGCATGGACGCCGGCCTCAACCAGGCGGCCAACGCTCAAGAGCCGCGCTTCGCTAAAGTTTGGTCCAATCAACTGCAGGCTGGTAACAGGAATATTTTTGTTATTAACCGGCACCGGCATGGCTAAGGCGGGATTTCCAGCAAAATTAACCGCCTCGGTATTCTCGAGATTCAGCACAAATTCCTCAAAAACCGGGGTTCCGCCGGTAAAAGGGACGTTGGGGGGCAATGTTTGCATGGTCGGCAGAGCGATAAAATCGACCTTTCTAAAGGCCCGCCGAAGCGCCCGTTGCCAAGTCGCTCGCCGTCGTAATGCGGTACGATAGCCAGTGTACTGCACTTCGCCGAAGGCGATTGCTGTCTTCACCTTTGCTCCTATGCCCGGCTTTAATACATATTTCCCGTTGCTGATCCAAGCGGCCGCTTCCGCGACCGTCGTCGCATCCTTCTGGGCCTGTTCCCATTCAGCCTTAAAATTCCGGTCCAACCGGACGATCTGGAAATGCGCGCGAACCAGTGCATCATCGACTGCCCGATCAATTTCCGGATCCGTACCGTTCAGGTACAACCGTCCAACCCGGATTCTTCCGGCGGAGGTGCGATTGACGGCGGCCTGGTATCGCTCGAGAAAGCCGTCCTCAAGCAGGTCCATACCTTCTACTACGTGGGCGATGTCTTTGCCCATCGGACCAATCGTATCTAAGTGTCGCGGTTCCAGAGGAAAGACTCCGCGCAATGAAATAAGACCGAAAGTGGTCTTAAGGCCGACGATCCCGCAGCAGGCTGCCGGGATCCGAATGGAACCGGCAGTATCCGTTCCGAAAGCTACATCGGCCATACCGCTTTGGACGGCAACCGCGCTCCCGGACGAGGAACCGCCGGGGATGAGCCAATGCTTTCTGCTCAACCTGTTTCTGGGAATGCCGAAGTACTCATTCATGCCGGTAACGCCGACAGCCAATTCGTCCAGGTTGGTCTTCCCCACTACCAGGACATGCCTTTGCCGGGCAATTGTCATACAGGCCGCGTCGCGGGCGGCCGGACTGCTGTTGTTCGCGAAGTAGGCGGAGCCGGCGGTTGTGACAACACCTTTAAGGTCAATCAGGTCTTTCACCGCTAATCGCACTTGGCCTGGGTCTTTAGGCGGCGGCCAGTACGCAATGAAGGCATTATTCCGAGTGGCGCTTGCAGGATGACTGAGCTCGATCACACAACCGCTCAGAAGCACCGACAAGCCAAACAGGACCAGGTGACCGGCGAAGCCGCACCGTTTCATCGCTTTGACCATTGGGGGTTGATAAGTAGCCAGAAGCTTCCTGCTTCCAGATCGACTCTGCCGCCTGCGCCGGATTTCCTTCATGATAACTAACTTACGGTTTTTACTGAGCTAAAAAGTCCACAGCCGGGGCAGCGATCCAGGACGAACCGCACATATCCACTGATGATAAAAAGCCGCCTATTCCCGCGTATCTCTCGGTTCATAATCCGCGGAAAGACTCAGTGACGGAGGTGGACGGTTCCCGGATCAAACACGATGTTCCCTTCTCTCATCGCGATTTCACGCCAGAGGGTCTGAAAGAGATTTCGACGTAGAACAATACCGCGGAACAATAGCAATCACGCCAGGTGGAGTCTAAAATACCGGGGTTCGTTAACTTTTTCCCATCGCTCTCTTGCTGATATCGCACAGTCTATCCGAGTGAATATTCAGCCCGATGTTAGTCACGTTATAAAGGTGCTCTGTGGCAACCACCCAGACGATCTCGCAAATCTCACGTTCCGAATAGTAACGAGCCATTTTACTGAACGTAACCGGATCAACTTTCTTATCCCTGGCCAGCTGCGTCACGTAGTCCAACACTGCCTGTTCCGGTTCAGTGAAGAGCGGGCTGTCCTGGTATTGGTCCAGAGCATCGAATTTCGCTTCATTCATCGATTCTTTGATCACGAAAGCCCTTCCGATATCGGTGCAAAACGAGCAGACATTAATATGCGCTACTTGCTCCCTGATCAGCAGGACCATTTCCCGCGGCAAGAGCAGCTTTTTATCCAAGGTGCTCACTTTTCCGTAAAAGAATCCGAATGCTGCTGGTAACCGGGCGCAGAACACTTTGAGCGGCGTTACAACCCGGCCGAATTGTCGGCGGGCCATCGTATATGCCAACTTCATAATGATGCGTTTAGGCTTTTCGATTGGGGGAAGGAATGTCGTGCTCATAGGGCTGAAGCTTCAAAGTTCAAAGTTCCAGGTTCGAAGTTGAGGCGGCTCGGGGCTTGGCTTCAGGGGAGACAGGTAAATGATACGAATTGCGTAGTGCTCCACCACCCCATTTCCTTACACCGCGTTGCGTTTGCGCTCCAACGCTCCAGCACTCAACCGCCTTGCCTAGCCCTCCCGGTGCTTTCTCTAACCACGAACTCCGGGCGCAAGAGCTCGACCGGTTGATCGACGCTTTCGTTGTTTATCAGGCGCAAAAGCATCGTGACGCAGCGTTCACCTTGCCGGGCGAAGTCATGATGAACCGTGGTCAGTGGCGGCTCGAAAAACCGCGACTCCGGCAAATCATCATAACCAACAACAGAAATAGTTCCCGGCACCCTGATCCGCTTAGCGTGTAACGCTCGTAAAGCTCCCAGCGCCATATGGTCATTTCCGGCAACGATGGCGGTGAACGACTCACGTTCTTTGAGGAGCTCCATCGTGGCGGCAAAGCCGCTCTCCGCGCTCCAATCTCCCTCTGCGATCCGACCAACATCGCACCCTGCCCGTTTCAGGGCGCGAATGAATGCGTTCCGTCGCTCATGCGCAGCGGACCATCCCGGCGGACCGCTGATACAGGCAATCCGCCGATGCCCCAACGTCAGCAGATGTTCAATGGCGAGGCGGACGCCAAGCGACTGATCGACAACGACTGTCGGCACACCGAGTGCGCTGGTGCTATCAACTGACAAGAATGGTACTCCCCGGCAGAGCCGGCGGACGAGATCAATCCTGCCTTCCACTTGCACGCCTAGAACGAGTCCATCGATTTGGTGTTCGCATAGGTCATTAATTGCAGCCGCTAGCTGAGAATCATTCGAACGCTCGATGCCGGCGAACATCAGATTATAATCGTGACGTTTAGCGGTCTCCTCAATACTGACCATGACCTGCGCGGGTCCGTAATAGGTAATATCGGTGCCCACCATACCGATCAGGCCCGAGCGCCGGGTAGCCAGTCGGCGTGCTGCCAAGTTTGGCCGATAGCCGAGCTCGTTGATCGCTTGCAAAACCCGGGCGCGGGTCTTCTCCGCGACAGAATGACTACCGTTCACCACGCGAGAAACGGTCTGATAAGACACGCCACAACGAGCGGCGACATCGTCGAGAGTAACACTGGGTAGACGTGATCGAAAAGCCGAAGAACTGGATGGAGACATGTTGAGCAGCGGGTTAACCCGGAGTTCGCCTGAAACTCACGCCCGAAGAGCAGGTAGCAGAGAGTGATTGACGTGCTCAGCGCTAGATCAACGGGTTCCGCTATTTGCTATTTGTTATCTGCTATTCAGGACGAGCGTCAGGCGAGTACGGGTCATGGGCGTTCACAAAAAACGCCTTGCACCAAGCCCCATTTTACGCTGAATTGTGAACGCCCACAACTGCCGGGCTTATTTCCCCCTGAATGTTATGAATTATTCCATGGTTTCCCGGCCGCTCCTCAGCCGGCCGCAGCCCATCGTTGCCGCGCGTCGCGGTTTGCTCCCTCGCGTCCTCCGACCGGTCTTCCTATTCGCCTTTGCATCTGCCAGCCTCGTCTTCGGGCCAGCCCTCGCCCCCCTCAGCGCCCAAGACTTTAAGGAACCTGACTTCACTAAATTCAAGCCCGAGGAAGGCCAGATCAATCTAGAGGTCTGGTCCTGGGTTGTCGGCCTGGACAAAGCAGCTAAGCTTTTTGAGCAAGCTTACCCTAACATCAAAGTTACTGTAAATAATGTCGGCGGGGGACCGGTTGAATATCAAAAACTGCAGACCGCAATCAAAGCCGGCTCCGGCGGTCCCGATGTCGCCCAGATTGAGTTCATGTTCTTGCCGTCCTTCATCGTCACCGATGGCCTGAGGGATCTCGCCCAATACGGAGCTAACGACGTTAAATCTTATTTTGTGCCTTGGACCTGGAACCAAGTCTCTCCTGACGGAAAGGCCGTCTATGCAATCCCGCAAGACAGCGGACCGATGGCGTTCCTCTACAACAAGAAAATCTTCGATCAATACGGGCTAACGGTCCCGACAACCTGGGACGAGTTTGCTCAACAGGCCGAAAAACTGTACCAAGCTAGCGGCGGCAAAGTAAAAATCGCTAACTTCTTCCCAACGCACGCTCCCTGGTTGATCAGCATGGCTTGGGCAAACGGCGCGGAATTGTTCAAAGCCAACGGTGATACCTGGACTCAAACGCTTAACGGGCCGGAAACAGAAAAGGTACTAGGGCTCTGGGACGACCTTATAAAGAAAAAGTATGTATCGACCATCACAGGTTTCACCGCGGAATTCTATAATGCGGTGTCGTCCGGCCAAATCGCCGGCTCTATCGAGGCAGCCTGGGGACCGGGCGTATTGGCTGCTTCATTGAATGATAAAACGTCAGGTGAATGGCGGGTTACGCCACTTCCGCAATGGAATAAGGGTCAGCCGTTTCGCAGTGGAAACTGGGGAGGAAGCAGCAATGTCGTCTTAAAACAATCCAAGCATCCGAAAGCGGCTGCGCTGTTCTGTGTCTGGTTAAATTCGGCTAAAGGCCCTGTGCTCAGTAACTGGACCAGTTATGGCATCTTTCCCGCATCGCTTTCGGGTCTCAATTCTCCCGATCTCCACCAACCAGATAAGAATCCAAGTAAATTCTGCGGCGGCCAAAATATCGCCGAGGTTTACGTCCAAGCGTCGAAGGCAGTCAACGTGGATTTCGCCTGGTCTCCTTGGTTTGCCTTTGTAAACGATAACTACAACAAGCAGATCAGCGCAATGCTAACCGGGACTCTAAATCCTCAACAGGCGTTAGACGCCTGGCAGAGCGAATCTCTGAAGAACGCGAGTGCGGACGGGTACGAGGTTAAAGCGAAATGAAAGGAGATTGGCGGATTCATTTTCATTAATGACTATTTGTATGACCGCTGACCGACGGTGAAGATCCCTGTCCCCGAAGGACTGATTGATTGTGGCCCGGCGCGAAGTGCCTGGAAAGGTGGTAATCAGTTCCCTCCCGGCGGGAACAGGATGATCGACGGTCGTGAAACGGCGGCTTTAATTAGAACAGAGCGTGCCAGTCTGTGACTCGGGGGGGGAAAGCATCGGGCTGTGCTAGGCGACGCGTGGTTTCACTTTTCCAGGCACTTCCTGCCAGGCTGCCATCGTTCAATCCCTCCGGGACACTTCCCAATCTTCATCGACGACTGACGACTTACTAACCGCAGCCTGCAGAACTCCCAACTCATGCGCCACTATCGTAAAACTGCATTCCTGTTCTTGGCGCCTTTTCTGACCGTGTTTGTCGCGTTCTATCTAGCGCCGGTTCTCTATGCCGTCTATCTGAGCCTATTCGTTCGCAAGCGAATCGGACTCGGACCACCTAAAGAGGTTTTTGGAGGATTAGAAAATTACCTGCGTGCGGTCCAAGATACGGATTTCCTCAATGGCCTTAAGAACATGCTTGTTTTTGGAATTTTTCAGATTCCGATCATGCTCGGATTCGCGGTGTTACTAGCATTGTTATTGGATCGATCGCGTGGGATGTTTCCCAAGATTTGCCGGACGGTCTATTTCATGCCGTACGGAATTCCGATCGCTATTGGAGCGCTGGTCTGGGGTTATCTCTATTCGGCGAACCTTTCTCCGTTCAATCAGATACTGGCCGCTCTACATCAGGCTCCGATTCAGTTCCTGTCACCTGCACTGGTGCTCTTTTCTATCGGAAATATCGTGACCTGGACCTGGACGGGGTACAACATGATTACTTTGTTCGCTGCTCTACAAAATATCCCATCAGACTTATATGAGGCGGCCCGGGTCGACGGTGCTACGCCCTGGAGTATTGTCCGGTGGATTAAGCTGCCTCTGTTGATACCAACCCTTACGCTGTTGTTTATTTTTTCCGTCATCGGTACATCACAGTTATTCACAGAAGCATTTGTTTTGCGGCCACTCGGTTATCTAGCGGACAATATCACTCCGAACCTCTATCTGTATTTAACCGCCGCGAGGGATGCGAATTATTCGTACGCCGGGGCATTAGCCGTTCTTTTAGCAGTCCTTATTTTCATTATCAGCGGCCCGTTCCTGCGCGGCATCGGCTCGCGTTAATTGGCGTAAAAAAGGATGGGATCAGACAAGGAGCATCTATGGCCGTCCGGCAACCTCAAACCAGCACGATAGCAGCGGAGGCAACAACCGGTTCCACGGAGGTAAGGGCTGCCGGCAAGTCGGATCGCGGCGCATCGCCGGCAAGGCTGTTCAGAAATCTGCTTTTAGCCATCTTCCTGATTTACTGCGTTCTACCGGCGGCCTGGATCGTGGTTGCTATGACTAAGGACAACGGCCAACTCTTTTCCACCTTTGGTCTTTGGTTCACGTTGCCGATGCATTTCTTGGAAAATCTGGAAGGTTTAGCGACCCACCAGAACAGCATCTTTCTCCGTTGGTTCGGCAACTCCCTCATCTACGCCGGTTCGATTTCCGCCGGCGCAACGATTATCTGTGCGATGGGTGGATACGCATTTTCGAAATACGATTTCCCCGCAAAACAGTTTCTATTCAATTTCATTCTAGGCACCATCATGGTTCCTTCGACCGCGCTGGTATTACCTTTGTTTCTGATGCTCAACAAAATCGGCCTGGTAAACACGATGTGGGGCGTGATTCTGCCGAGTCTAGTAAATCCGTTCGGTCTTTATCTGATGAAAGTTTTCTGGGATGCATCGCTTCCGAACGATCTGATCGAGGCAGCTCGGATTGAGGGTGCCGGCGAATTACAGATTTTTTCCAAGATCGGGCTGCCGTTGATCCAAACGGGATTGGTGACCGTCGCATTGCTTTGCTTTGTGGGGGCTTGGAACAACTTTTTTCTGCCGTTGGTGGTTTTAAGTCAGGACAGCCTATTCCCATTAACCTTGGGTCTGAATGTGTGGAACAGCACCAGCGCCAATGCTGGAGGCAAGCCGGTTTATAACCTGATCGCCACTGGCTCAATGGTCAGCGTGCTGCCGTTACTAATTGCGTTTATTGTCTTAGGCAAATACTGGCGGGGTGGTCTGACGGCAGGAGCAACGAAAGGGTAGGTGAAAGGAGTTCAGGAGTGCAGGAGTTCAGGACTGGTCTGGTTTAGTCTGAAACGCGTCCCATGGAGATGGCCGACTCAATTCTTCTTTGGCAGGAACATTCCCTTGCACTCCCGAACTCCTTTCGATTATGACCAAAAGCTACTCACATAACTCGTTTCTCTACGGTGTCGTTTATTACCCGGAACAATGGCCGGAGGAGAGGTGGGATTTGGATTTATCGCGGATCGCCGCAACCGGAATGAACGTGGTTCGGATGGGCGAGGGCGCCTGGAATGTATGGGAACCGGAAGAAGACCATTATGAGTTCGATCTTTTTGATCGAGCCCTGGCGCTTTGTAGGCGGCACGGACTCAAAGCGATCATGGGCACACCAACGTACACGCCTCCAGCGTGGCTGACAGAACGGTATCCTGAGGTGCTGCGAGTCAGGTACGATGGGACCCCTTTGGTTCACGGTTCTCGGCGCCACTACAACTATACGTCGCCTGTCTACCGCCGAAAGTGCCAAGCTATCACCGAAGCACTCGCCCGGCACTACTGCCAACACCCGGCGGTGATCGGCTGGCAGATCGACAATGAGTTAAACTGCCATGTGGATGTTAGTTTTGCAGACAGTGATCATGAAGCATTTCGGGATTGGTGCCGCAGCCGATACGGCACTTTGGAAGCATTAAACAATACGTGGGGAACTGCTTTCTGGTCTCAGGCCTATACTGCCTGGGAACAGATCTGGCTTCCTCGGCCCACTGCTACCTATCAAAACCCGGGTTGGTTACTCGACTTCTATCGGTTCACTTCCGACATGACGATTTCGTTCGGTAGAATGCAGCGCGAAATTGTTAAGCGGATCGCTCCGCAGCAGTTCGTAACTCACAACGCGTTTCAGTCCATGACCAATGTTGATCTGGGCAAGTTCGTCGAAGAAGCCGTAGACTTTGTCTCCTACGATTCGTATCCGGAGTTCAAAGTCTGCGATCCTACCTTGCCGATTAACTTTAGGGATCGATGGGAAAGCCGATTCCTATCCAGAATGCGCGGGCTATCGCCCAAATTCATGGTCCTGGAACAGCAGTCCGGACCGAGCGGCCAAATCGGCGGAATACTCAATGGCAATCCCGATTATCTGCATCCTACGCCCAAGCCAGGCCAGATGCGTCTCTGGTGCTGGAATTCCATTGCAAACGGAGCGGACGGGTTGTTGTTCTTTCGTTGGCGATCCTTACCTTATGGAGCTGAGGCTCATTGGAACGGATTACTTTACCATGACGAACGCAATACCTGGCGATTGGAGGAAGCCAAACGGCTGGGAGACGAAATCAAGCGGGTCGAAAGCAAGCTGCTTTCAAGCCGCTGCGTCTCGCAAGCTGCTATTCTATACGATTTTGATAATGACTCACATGCCTTGATCGAGCGGGCTACCGGCAGGCATCGGGAAAGCAGTGAACTCGGTGTGTTCCAATCGCTGGCGGAAAAACATATTTGCGCGGACCTGGTCCCGTTCTCGAGCATACGCAACGGAGACAAGCTCGGCAATTATGAGATCGTTTTCTTCCCTCATGCGCACATTCTCACTGTTGAGGATGTGCGCGCCTTGCAGGCCTATGTAGAGCAAGGCGGCACGATTGTATTTGGCTCATGGAGCGGTTACCGGGACAGAAAACATTGGTGTTATGATGCTCCCGGTAAAGCCTTTTATGAGGAATTCATCGGAGCTCGAGTGAACGACTTCACAGTAGTCGTTCCAGGAGAGAAGTCCGGCATGCGATTCGCTGATGGGCAAATGGAATGCGATGCGCCAATATTCAACGAAGTATTAGCACCTAGCCATACTGAAACCGTTGTACTCGCATCCTATACGGCTGACTATTATGCGGGCCAACCGGCGGCAACCCTCCACCGGAACGGAAAAGGCCGGGTAGTTCATTTCGGTAGTTTTTTCACAGCTAAGAACGTCGGGGCACTGTTAAATGCTCTCCATATCAAAGATCCACTAGCATCTTGGGCGGAGATTCCCTCCGAGCTGCAGGCAATGGTCCGCAGCAATGGTTCAGAGAAGTTTTGCTTTTTGCTAAACTTCACGAGCCGCCCTCAACGTGTCAGATTCAAGGAGCCAATGTGGGAACTGTTGGAAGAACGAAAGTTGGATAAGGACGCAGAACTGCCACCATATGGAGTAATTTTGGTGGGCTGCTGAATCCATAATTGGCAGGGCGAGGCTCCCGAACAACTGAATGATATTCGCAGCATCTATGTTTCCTGCAACCTTGTGGCGCGATTGCGTCGAATCCTTCTCTCCCTATGCCTAACCAGAATCCACCAATGCGGTCACTTGGCGTCTGCTATTATCCAGAACACTGGAACGATAACCGCTGGCCGGTAGATCTCCGGCAAATGCAGAGCTTGGGAATCAGATATGTCCGAGTTGGTGAATTTGCCTGGAGCAGGTTTGAGCCGGCGCCCGGCAAGTTGAATTTCGGTTGGCTACAACATTTCCTGGATCTGGCCGGATCCGAACAAATTAAAGTAATAGTCGGGACACCGACTGCAACGCCGCCGAAATGGTTAGTCGACTCCATGCCAGATATGCTGGCACTCGACGAGAATGGGTTACCCCTGCAGTTCGGTTCCCGCCGTCATTACTGTTTTTCACATGAAGGTTATCGGAATGAATGCCGGCGGATCGTGATCCAACTGACGGAAGCGGTCGGCAATCATCCAAGCCTGTTTGGATGGCAAATCGATAATGAATTCGGCTGCCACGGCACTGCCTTGTCTTACTCTACTGCTGCCCGCGGACGTTTCCAACAGTGGTTACAAAAACGATACCAAGACGTGGTTTCTCTCAATGAAGCATGGGGCAACGTGTTCTGGAGCATGGAGTACCGGAACTTTGCGGAGATCGAATTGCCAAACCGGACGCCCACGGATCCCAATCCTGCGCACCGGCTTGATTTTCAGCGCTTCAGTTCCGACATGATTGTTGAGTTCATGCAGCTTCAAATCGAGCTGCTGCGTCGCCTATCCCCCGGCCGTTTGATTACTCACAATTTCATGGGCCAGTCGACCGGGTTTGACCATTTTGCGGCGGGACGGGAACTCGACTTCGCCAGCTGGGATATGTATCCACTCGGGTTTCTCGCTTCGGTGCCGCTCTTTTCAGATGAGCATCGGCTACATTATCTCCGTTCGGGTGACCCAGACTATGGTTCTCTTCATCATGATCTGTATCGAGCTTGCGGGCGCGGGCGATGGTGGATCATGGAACAGCAGCCCGGCCCAGTAAACTGGGCTCCGTACAACCCGGCGCCATTCCCTGGAATGGTGCGGTTTTGGGCGCTTGAGGCTTTTGCACATGGAGCCGAGGTAGTCAGCTTTTTCCGTTGGCGGCAGGCTCCATTTGCCCAGGAACAACATCATGCGGGGCTTCAGCTTCCCAATGGAGAACCGGATGCCGGCTCTGCAGAAGTCGCTCAATTGAGCGGGGAACTGCCAATACTTGCAGATGAAAAACTGGGACGCGGCGATGTTGCTCTCGTCTTTGATTATGAAGCATGCTGGACCATTGAGATCCAGCCCCAATCGAAGCAGTTCACTTATCCTGAAGAAGTGTTTCGCTTTTACCGCGCGATCAGGCAACGCGGACTCGACGTTGATATCGTACCTCAAGATGCCGATCTGACTGGCTACAGGCTGATCGTGGTACCATCGCTACCGATTGTCAGGCCCGAGTTTCTAGAAGGGCTGCGCCGGACCTCGGGCACAGTTCTATTCGGTCCGAGGCTTGGTGCAAAGACTGAGAACTTTCAAATCCCGGCAAAGCTGCCGCCCGGCCCAATTCAGGAACTAATGCCGTTGCGCGTCATCCGAGTGGACTCGCTGCCTTTGTTCGCGCCGCAAAAGGTTCGGTGGGGTGAGCGAACTTACACCGCACACAAATGGATAGAACACGTGGACACTGATCTGGAGCCAATCGTCCGCTATGAGGACGGGCGTGGCGCATTATTTAGGTGCGAACGGTTTCTTTACCTGACCGGGCTACCCGATGATCAGTGGCTGAACGCAATAATCGAAACGCTGATCACGGAACAGAAGATTTCTATCACCGATCTTCCTCTTGGGGTACGAACCCGCTGCCTCGGTTCGCTGCGCTTCTTTTTTAATTATAATCCGCACCCGGTCCAGTTGGAATCAATCGAGGATCTGGAGGTCCTGGTTGGTGATTACAAATTACCTCCCGCAGGCGTTTTGATTGGACGGGATACGCGACGAACGCCCTGAATGCAACGCCGTTAACCAGGCTCACAAACGTTATCTATCCCGTTTTCCAGGCATCCCATGGCTGGCTACCATCATGCCGTCCCTCTGGGACTGATCCTCGCGCACAGTGAGATTGACGTTAATGCTTATCAGAGAAACTGACGGCTGCCGGCTCTCGAAACACGAGGCGAGCCGCGGCTAAAAACATTTCCATGATCGGAGTCAGATAATCGCTGCGACGAGCGAGCTCGATATTTGTAGAGATCGGGCATTTGGCCAACGGCCGGCAAATGGCTCCTGTCGCCTTGACAGTAGCGACACAAGCGGGACTAATGGAAAAACCAAGGCCGGAGCTGACTAGACGTAAGACGGTGAGCCATTCCGGCGCTTCTTGTACGATCTTCGGGCGGAACCCCGCTGTCTCGCAGAGAGCGATGGTTTTATCCCAGGCCAAAGGACCCAGCTCCCGCGGAAACAAGACCAAACTTTCTCCCTTCAAGCGCTCCAGCGGAATGTTACTCCGGTTTGCCAGCGGATGCGTTTCGGGTAAAGCGACCACATACTTCTCCTCCAGCAGGCTTTCCACAACAAGGCCCTCTGTCGGGCCTGCATCTCTGAGAAAACCAACATCAATTGCGCCTTGGCGAATCGCATCAACTAGCCTGCTCGTAGTTAGCTCGCGAAGTCGCAACTCAACCTGTGGGTACTTGACGCGATAACTGCCCAAAAGACCTGGCAACATTGTCAGCATGGCGGAGCCAATAAAGCCGACGGTTAAGGAGCCCATCTCGCCTCGCCCTACTCTCCGCACGGTCTCCACATCTTCGTCTATCCGTTTAAGAATGTGCCGGGCGCGCTCGAGCAATACTTCGCCTGCCTGAGTTAGGGCCACTGCTCGCGAATTTCTAACGAACAATTGATGACCAACGTGGTTCTCCAGGTTGCGGATTTGCTGCGATAGTGGCGGCTGGGCGATGCGCAGCCGTTTGGCAGCCCGGCTGAAATGCAATTCTTCAGCTACCGCGATGAAATAACGAAGATGACGCAATTCGATCGCTTCATTCATATTTATAACGTCTCAATCTGCTCCAACATGATATTGGACGTATCATCACCAGCTGTCTACTTTGATCCGTTCAAGAAAGATGCTGCCTAAAGAAATTGACGTTTCAATTCAGGACAATGACGTCCAACTCCCAGCTCGCTGCCCGATCCGAAAAGCGACCGACGCGGACTTCGATAAGGCTTTCAGCCTGGTGCAGGAATACTTCGACCTGATTGGCGTCTGGGCCCGGGATACGCGGCTGGAGTTTTCCAAATATTTCGAAAAAGACGGTAACGGTATCTGGCTGGCAGTTGACGGCGAACAGCCGGTCGGCTGTATCGCTCTGCAGACACTCATCTCTCCGGAACGCAGCGGTGAGGTCAAACGGCTTTATGTCAAAGCTCCATACCGGAGACGGGGGTTGGCTGTTCAACTTTTACGGGCTTTAGAACAGTGGGCGACTCAGCTCGGATACGAGTGGCTATATCTCGATAGCAAAGACGATCTGGTTGAGGCGATCCGGTTTTACGAACGACACGGATACCAGCGCTGTTCCCGTTATAACAATAATCCCCAAGCGACCATCTTTATGCGCAAGCTGATTGCTACCAACCCTGGAGGGTCAGTGGACACACGGAAAATAATCATCCGATCTTTTCGAGCCGAAGATGCAGCGGCCTTTCGTCGCCTTAACGAAGAATGGATCCGCCGCTATTTTCGTCTCGAGGATAAGGATGTAAGAACGTTGGAAAACCCGGCTCCATACATCCTTGAATCCGGCGGATACATTGGGATGGCTCTTGCCGGCGAGAAAGCCGTGGGTTGCTGTGCCCTGCTCCGCCTTGAGGATAACGTTTTCGAAGTGGCAAAGATGGCTGTGACTCCCGCCTGGCAAGGAAGAGGGTTAGGCAGAAAGCTGCTCGAACACGTGATCCGCAAAGCCCAAGAATTCGGAGCCAGACGGTTGTATCTCGAAACCAATTCAAGATTGACCCCGGCAATCCGATTATATGAATCAGTGGGATTCCATCATGTGCCACCGGAAAAAGTGACCCCATCCCCTTACGAGCGTGCCGACGTATATATGGAGCTGCAGCTCTAGCCGCGGATGGACGCAAGTTTAAACCACGGATGAACGCGGACAGACACGGTTAT
>JAFAVN010000282.1 GCA_019242435.1 Verrucomicrobiota bacterium
GTTTGGGAAGATTGGTCACTTTCGGGTGCATGGCCTTGGATGCCGCTCCTAGCGGAGCTCATCACTTCTACGCTGCGGTGCTATAAAGATTTAGCTCCTACGGAGCAGCGTCACGAGTTCTCAACAGTCCGCTAGCCAATTTAGGCTTAAAAAGGGTTGCCTTAGTGTAGACTAACCCGGCTTTTCTTTTAGTGTGCCGGTGCAATAGTTTTGGGTTTCAAGGATTCTGCCTTCACCAATCGCCACGCCGTCGTGATGCTGAGAAAGAAAAAGTGGATGACCGGGGCCCTGCTGGTGATAGCAATCGGCATTGGCGGGTGGCTGGTGTGGCGGTACTTCCAGCCTGGCGGCCTTCCCGAGGGTTTTGCTAGCGGCAACGGCCGAATTGAAGGTACAGAAGTGGATGTGGCCACGAAGCTGCCCGGTCGCGTGGCCGATATACTGGTCAACGAAGGTGATTTCGTCACAGCGGGGCAGGTCGTGGCCCAGATGGACACCGCCGTTCTGGAAGCGCAGTTAGCGCAGGCGAAGGCCCAAATGCGCCAAGCCCAAAATGCGCAGAACACGGCCGTCCTGACGATCACTCTGCGAGAAAGTGAGAAGGCCACCGCGAATGCCACCGTCGACCAGCGTCGGGCTGAACTGACTGCCGCGGAGAGGCGATTTGAGCGTAGTGAAGGCCTCGCCAGGACTAATGTCATTACGCCGCAGCAATTGGATGATGACCGCGCTGCCATGCTGAGCGCGCAAGCTGCCCTGGCAGCTGCTCGCTCGCAGGTGATTTCCTCCGAGGCCGGTATCCAGGCGGCGAAGTCACAGGTCACCGAAGCGGAGTCAGCAGTTGACGCAGCCAAGGCTGCTGCCGACGCTCTGGCAGCGGATATTGAGGACAGTAAACTCAGGGCGCCGCGAAGCGGTCGCGTGCAATATCGGATTGCCCAGCCCGGCGAAGTGCTAGCCGCGGGCGGCAGGGTGCTGAACCTTATCGACCTCGGCGATATTTACATGACTTTCTTCTTGCCCACGCGGCTCGCCGGGCGCGTCGGTCTCGGTAGCGAGGCGCGGCTCGTCCTTGATGCGTGGCCACATTTTGCCGTTCCCGCCCGGATTTCCTTTGTGGCGAGCGTCGCTCAGTTCACGCCCAAGACGGTGGAGACCGAGAGCGAACGGGAGAAACTCATGTTTCGGGTCAGAGCGCGGATAGATCCCGAACTGCTGGAAAAGCATATCCGCCATGTGAAAACTGGGCTGCCCGGGGTGGCCTATGTACGGCTTGATCCAAAGCTGGAATGGCCCGCCAATCTGCAAATCAAAATCCCGGAATGAGCAGCCACGTGCCCAGGGCTTCGGCGGTTCGCCTGCGCGATGTCAGCCTGCGATATGGCAAAACCCGTGCCCTGGAGGCCGTGACTCTCGATGTTCCCGCCCGCCAGATGGTAGGCCTGATTGGGCCGGATGGGGTTGGCAAGTCCAGCCTGCTATCCCTCATCGCGGGGGCCCACGTCGTGCAGGCAGGAAAAGTAGAGGTGCTCGGAGGCGACATTTCCGAGCCGCTTCAGCGGCACTCGATCGGCCCGCGGATCGCCTATATGCCGCAAGGTTTGGGGAAGAACCTTTACCCGACCCTGTCCGTGTTCGAGAATCTCGATTTCTTTGGCCGCTTGTTCGGTCAAGGCCGGGCCGAACGCGAGCGGCGCATCGCTGATTTGACGGAGAGTACGGGCTTAGCCCGGTTTCTGAACCGGCCCGCCGGAAAGCTTTCGGGCGGGATGAAGCAGAAGCTAGGCTTATGCTGCGCCCTGATTCATGACCCGGATTTGCTGATCCTCGATGAACCGACCACAGGGGTCGATCCGCTTTCACGCCATCAGTTCTGGGAACTCATCAAACGGATCCGTTCCGAGCGGCCAGATATGAGCGTCATTGTGGCAACCGCTTATATGGATGAGGCTTCGAACTTCGACCGGCTGGTGGCTATGGACACTGGCCGGGTGCTTGCCACTGGCACAACGGAAGAGTTGCTCGTACAGACGAAGAAGACCTCGCTGGAAGAAGCCTTTGTCGCGCTATTGCCGGAGACGAAACGCCGAGGATATCGGGAGGTGGAGATCCCGTCGCGCGAGGAAGGGGACGGCGAGGTAGCAATCGAAGCGAAAGCGTTGACGAAGCGCTTTGGCGATTTCACCGCCGTGAACCGCGTGAGCTTCCGCATCGAACGCGGAGAAATCTTTGGTTTCCTCGGCTCTAACGGCTGCGGCAAGACCACTACGATGAAGATGCTGACCGGGCTCCTGCCGGCCAGCGAAGGGCAGGCGTGGCTTTTCGGTCACGAGGTAAATCCTGATGATATTGAGACCCGTCGCCGGGTTGGCTATATGTCGCAGGCCTTCTCTCTCTATTCCGAGCTGACTGTCCGCCAGAACCTGGTGCTGAATGCTCGATTGTTCCAGATGCCGGCCGAAAAGATAGCTGCCCGGATTGATGAGGTCGCGCAGCGCTTCGATCTGGTGAGCGTGATCGACACGCTGCCAGATGCGTTGCCCCTCGGTCAGCGCCAGCGGCTGCAACTGGCCGCCGCGATGATCCATGGGCCGGCGATGCTGATCCTCGACGAGCCCACCTCCGGCGTTGATCCGGTCGCCCGCGCCTCGTTCTGGCAGACCCTGGTCGAATTGGCCCGCCGCGACCAGGTTACGATCTTCATCTCGACGCATTTTATGAATGAAGCCGAGCGCTGTGATCGCATTTCGCTCATGCATGCCGGTCAGGTTCTAGCCATCGATGCGCCCGACGCGCTGGTTAAAAAGCGCGGAGTAGCCACATTGGAAGACGCCTTTGTCAGGTACCTCCAGGACGCGGAGGACGCGGGCAAAGTACAGGAGAATAAGTCGGCACCGAGCGCCCCTGTTAAGACGCCAGAAGCAAAACCCGGCGCGCATAAAGCCCAGCGATTCTTCGATCTTCGGCGCATGTTCAGCTACACCCGGCGGGAAGCGCTCGAGTTGCAGCGTGACCCCATCCGTCTGACCCTGGCGCTGCTCGGTAGCGTGATCCTGATGTTCGCGATGGGCTTCGGCATTAGCACGGACGTGGAAAATTTGACTTTTGCTGTACTGGACCGTGACAACACCCAGACGAGCCGCGACTACACACTCAATCTTTCCGGATCACGCTACTTCAGCCAGCAAGCGCCGATTACCGACTATGCGCAGATGGACCGGCGCATGCGCGCAGGGGATCTTGCCTTGGCGCTCGAAATTCCGCCCGGTTTTGGGCGCGATATAGCGCGGGGGCGGCCGGTGCAGATCGGTGCCTGGATCGACGGCGCCATGCCCGCGCGTGCCGAGACCGTGAGAGGCTATGTGCAAGGCATGCACGGTCTCTGGTTGACCCAGCGGGCGTCACGCAGCCGGCAAGAGGTCGCGCCCGGCTTAGCTAACCTCGAGACCCGGTTTCGTTACAATCCCGATAACCTGAGCATCGTGGCTATGGTGCCGGCAGTGATACCGCTGCTGCTCATGCTGATTCCGGCGATGCTGACTTCGCTCAGTGTGGTTCGGGAAAAGGAACTCGGTTCTATCATCAACCTGTACGTAACGCCGGTCACCCGGCTCGAATTCCTCATTGGCAAACAATTGCCCTACGTCGCTCTGGCGCTTTTCAATTTCCTGGTGCTCACCCTGCTCGCCGTTACCGTCTTCGGTGTCCCCTTTACGGGCAGCTTTACTACTCTGGTCATGGGAGCGCTGCTTTACGTAATGGCATCTACCGCCATGGGGCTGTTCTTCTCGTCCTTCATGCGTAGCCAAATCGCCGCGGTCTTCGCGACGGCCATCCTGACTTTACTTCCTGCGACCCAGTTTTCCGGCATGATCGATCCGGTGTCTTCCCTGGAAGGCGTCGGCGCTGCGGTTGGCCGAGTGTATCCCATGACACATTTCCTCACAATTTCGCGCGGCACTTTCTCGAAGGGCCTGAATTTTCAGGATTTGCACTCGTCCTTCCTGCCTCTTCTGATCGCCATACCCGTCTTACTAGGGTTGAGCGCAGCATTGTTAAAAAAGCAGGAGACTTGATCCATGCGTCTATCCAATATCTGGCATCTCGGCGTGAAAGAATTGCGTGGCCTTATCCGCGATCCGATAATGCTGGTGCTTATCGTTTACTCGTTCACCCTGGCGATTTATAGCGGGGCGACGGCAATTCCTGAGACACTCAACAAGGCAGCGATCAGCATCGTGGACGAAGATCAGTCGCCTTTGTCGGCGCGAATCATCGATGCTTTTTATCCGCCGCATTTCCTGCCGCCGGTGATGATCAATCGGCAGGAGATGGACGCTCGGATGGATGCCGGATTGGACACATTCGCCCTGAATATCCCTCCCAATTTTCAACGCGATATGTTGGCTGACCGGCAGCCGGCGATTCAGCTCAACGTCGATGCCACGCGGATGACTCAAGCCTACACTGGCAGCGGCTATATTCAGACTATCGTTGACGGCGAGGTACGGACATTCGCCCAACGGTACGGCGCCGATCCAGTGCCAGCGGTCGATCTAGCTCTGAGGGCACGCTTTAATCCAAACTTGAGCAGATCCTGGTTCGGTGCGGTGGTCCAGGTCATCAACAATGTTACGACACTCTCGATTGTGCTGGTCGGCGCCGCATTGATCCGCGAGCGCGAGCGGGGCACCATCGAGCATCTGTTGGTTATGCCGGTTACTCCCTTTGAAATTATGACCAGTAAGGTTTGGGCGATGGGACTGGTGGTGCTCGCGGCCAGTGCCTTTGCGCTGAGTTTTATTGTGCAGGGGTTGCTCTCGATCCCGATCCAAGGCTCGATCACGCTCTTCCTGGCCGGCACTGCCCTGCATTTGTTTGCCACCACCTCATTGGGCATTTTCCTGGGTACTGTGGCGCGCTCGATGCCGCAATTCGGGTTATTTTTCGTTCTTGTGCTGCTGCCGTTGCAGATGCTATCCGGCGGGCAAACTCCTCGAGAGAGTATGCCCGAATTGGTGCAGCACCTCATGCTGATTGCCCCGACCACCCACTATGTTGCGCTGGCTCAGGCGATTCTCTTTCGTGGCGCTGGCATCGGGGTGGTTTGGGTGAATTTCGTTGCGCTGGCCGTGATTGGAGGTGCCTTGTTTGCCTTCTCGTTGGGAAGACTTCGCAAATCCCTTAGCGAAATCCGATAGCGCTAGCCGTCTATTTTGGCTAATCCATGGGGCTGCGCCCTCTACGCTTTCCTCTGCCAGATCCGACGAACGACTGGTTGTGGCGGTTCTCCCTCGATTTTCAGTTTCTGAGCC
>JAFAVN010000336.1 GCA_019242435.1 Verrucomicrobiota bacterium
CCTATCCTCTGGACTTCAAGGCTCTAGAGTTTCTAGAATGGCCCAGTTTGTTTAGCAAACCTCTAAAAATCGGGCCTGACCACCCTCCGACCTCCTAGCCGTCGACGGGTTGTTTGCGCCTGACTTCCTGATCTGATCAGTGCCAACTTACGGGAGTCGAATATGCACGCTGCAGAAACAACTGGCTACCGTCCAATCCAATCATGCGCTTCTACTCGGGCCTTTTTGTTAACGTCGATCCTGATTTTTTTAGCAAAAAATCTCATTCGCGAATTTGCGGTTGCTCGCGTCCGCAGCTCGGTCGATTCACCTGGGAGAATTTCCGTGCAAGAAATTTCCCTGCAACCCGGGGCTTCCAATCCCTCTAGTAAGCTGATGAAGGCGGACGTAAGACCGCCCAGTCTGAATGAGTCCTGCCAGGTATGCCTATTTGTAATGTTCTGATCAAAACTCTCGGGTCCGCGAGCGGCCAAATGGAGAAATTTATTTTGCAATTGGATTCTCCATTGCTTTGGACGCTGAAATCCTTCCAGATTGTGCCGTCAAATCAGTTTGGGTTTGATTTCGTCGGGCAGGCTTTTACAGATCCTTTTACGGGAAATACGATTGACTGCTGGGGGAACGACCCGAACACGAATTCTGTGATTCTCGATATTGAGTTGGATCTCCCCGACGATGGCAACCCGGGTGCGACTGGCAGAAGTTTGGTTGTCGGAATGCAGGGCACCGGCTCAATTAACAATAACCCTATCACTTTTTTCGATATTTTACTCTGGAAGGTCGTTTCCATTTCCGGCCAACCGCCTTCGAGCTGGCCATCAATGGACATTTTCCAGGACTTACCAGCGCCGTCCAGTGACAGTGCGGTAGTGTGATTTGCGGTACTCAATATTTTGCCAGTGGTAGGCCTTCCGATTCTGGATCGATCATATTCTGCACCCTGTTCCACCGTTCCGTCAGGCCGTGCTTTTCGATTATCTCGCGGAAAGGACATGATCGAATTCGTCGGTTTCAAAAAGAGGCAACGAAAGGCGGCACTGACCAACAGCCTCCTTGAACTCCTTTCCTACTTCCTATTCACCGCCAGGGGGCCGAACGCCTGACACACCGGCATCATTTGGACGAGATTGATGTTCACTCGGGACGGTCGGGAGGCAACCCAGAAGACTGCGTCTGCGATATCATCGGCGGTCAGCGGGTCAGTGCCGGCATAGACAGCGGCGGCTTTGGCATCGTCTCCCAGCCGCACATTAGAAAATTCCGTCCCACCGCAAAGCCCGGGCTCGATGTTGGTGACTCGTACCGCGGTACCAAGCAGATCAGCGCGCAGGTTCAAACTGAACTGCTGCACAAAGGCTTTGCTGGCGCCGTAGGTGTTCCCGCCGGGGTAGGGGAACTGCCGAGCAGTCGAACCCATGCTGATGATGTGTCCCCGATTGCGTGCAACCATACCCGGCAAAATGGCTCTGGTGCAGTACATCAGCCCTTTGATGTTAGTATCTACCATCTTTTCCCAGTCGTCCAGGTTTGCCGACTGGGCCGGTCCGATCCCCAGCGCTAGTCCGGCGTTGTTCACCAGCACATCGACAGCAGCAAACTCAGCGGGTAAGCTGGCAAATGCCTGCTCAACGGCAGGCCGGTCACGTACATCGAGCGGTAAAGGCAGAAACGCTTCGAGTTCCTTTTGGAGGGCCTGCAGTCGTTCTTTGCGTCGGCCTGTGCCAATCACTCGGTAACCCTCCGACGCGAACCGGCGGGCGATCGCAGCTCCGAACCCAGCGGTGGCGCCGGTTACCAGAACCGTTCCGCCTGTTTCCTTTTTTACTTCCGATTTTGTGCTCATTTCCTGAATTTCTCCGTATAAGCGGATAACAAAGCATAGAATCTCGAATCTCGAATTTAGAATTTGGGAGTCATTTGCCACGCGGAACCGGCGCGCATCGCGGCATGCCAAAAAGCCACCAGGATGGGCTCCATCCTTGAAGATGTGGGAAGATGCGCTTTTCTACTCTGTGTCGCAGCAATAGGCCACGATTGCCCGCCTGCTTCCATATGCTCAAAGGACTTGACGTTCACCAGGTAAACCAACACGACTCAATCGGCCGGGAATGAAAGCGATCGTTGTGGGCGCGGGAATCGCGGGCGCCAGCGCGGCGTTTCATCTGGTAGAGTTCGGGGCTGAGGTCTCCGTTATCGATAATAATGCGACCGGCCGGGCGACCCTGGCAGGTGCGGGAATCATTTGTCCATGGCTTTCCCATAATCGCGACCGGCATTATCAAGAGCTGTCCTTTGCCGCCTTCAGATATTATCCCGGGCTACTGGCCAGGCTGGCCGCGGCCGGCCAGTCGAACATAGAATACGATCTGGTTGGCGGTCTCGCTGTAGGGGAGTCTCGCCAGCAACTCGACCCAGTTGTCCGGCGGCTGGAGAACCATTTAACAAATGGGGTGAAAGAAGTCGGTGAAGTCCGGGTGCTCGACCAAGGCGGTCCGAAAAGATTGTTTCCGTATCTGGATTCCAGGTTAGCCGGAGTGTATTTAAGCGGCGCGGCCCGTTTATCCGGTGAATCGGTGCGGACCGCTCTATTAGACGCAGCTTGTGCGTCCGGTGTTGAATTGCTCTCAGGAGAGGCAGTTTTAGAGCAATCTGGTAAAACTGTGACCGGCATCCGGATCGATGGTGAACTGATCGCCGCTGATGTCGTTGTGTTGGCTGCCGGGGCTTGGTCGGTCAATCTCTGCCGGCCACTTCGGCTCGAGCTCGCGCTAGAGGCCCAGCGTGGTCAGATCCTGCATCTCAAAGTTCCGGACGCGAACACTGGTAAGTACCCGGTCATCGTACCTGTACTAAACGATTATTATCTCCTGGCGTTCCGAGATTCCCGAATCGTGATCGGCGCAACCAGGGAGACCGGGTCTGGCTTTGATGCGCGGGTCACCGCCGGCGGCGTAGCCGAAGTGCTTCGGGAATGCTTAGAGATCGCGCCGGGTCTGTCGACGGCAACCTTAGCGGAGATCCGAGTCGGGCTTCGGCCGATGAGCAATGATGGTTTGCCTTTGCTAGGCCGGCCACGTGGTGTTGATCGGTTAGTAGTTGCTACCGGAATGGGCCGGTACGGATTGACCGTCGGCCCCTACGTTGGGCGACTGGCGGCGCAGATCGCTGTCGGGCAGACGCCGGAGATTGACGTCGGGGCATTTACGCCCGAAAGATGAGGGTGGTAAGTATCCGGCGGCAAAGCCGTGAGGCATCGATAGCCAGTCCCCCCGGCGGCGGATTGAAAAACTCCATCGCCCGGCCCACCAGGCGATGATAACTCGCGGCTTTGCCGCTACGCCGCGCACACTTCACCGTCCGTCTCCCAGATTAATTCCTTCAAGAAGAAAACGTTGAAACAGCAGAAATAAGCCGATCACCGGTAAAACCACTAAACACGAAGCGGCCATCAGCAAGTTGAATTCTATCTTATGAGCGGTCTTGAAGAAGGTAAGACCGAGGGAAAGCGTGTATAACTTATCGTTCTGCAAGTAGATGAGGGGACCGAGGAAGTCGTTCCAAGCGCTAATTCCTGCTAGTAATGCCACCACCACTAACGCCGGCCGGGTCAATGGCAAGATAATGCGGCCCATGATCTGTAACTCGTTTGCTCCATCAATTCTGGCAGCGTCTGATAGCTCGGTAGGAATCTGCAACATAAATTGGCGCAGCAAAAAAATAAAAAACGGGTTACCAAAAAAGGTTGGAGCGATCAGCGGGATGTAAGAATTTACCAGCCCAAGCCGGGTAAAAAAGGAGAACATCGGCACCATGGTGATCGGGTTGACCGGGAAATGGATAAAGATAAAAATAGATGCGATTACGGGATAAAAAAAGAGATCTCGGCCGGGCCATTTAATCCGAGAAAATCCGTAAGCGATAACAAAGTTGGATAGGACGCTCCCCAGTACGGTAAGAGCTGCATAAAAGACGCTGTTCTGGAGGTAAGAAAGAAACGGGAAACTCCTGACGGCTTGTTCGAAATTTTGCCAGACGATTTCCCTTGGCCAAAGGGTTGGTGGAAATTGGGCCAACTCGTTGTTTCCCTTGAGCGCGGTCACTAGCATCCAATAGATGGGCGAAATATAAAACGCGCTCATGGCGATCAGAAAGAGCCGGGCAAGAAGTTGCCGGGAAAGATCAGTGCGGGCCTTATTCCGCTGAACGGCAGCGTCCATATTCCTCATGCCAAGCGATAGTTAACCCAATATTTGGAAGACCAGAAGATAGTGACAGCCAATACGGCGTTGATGATGAAGAGGATACCGGAGGCAGCCGCCGCTAATCCGATCTGACTGTATTCAAACGCATTTTTATAGATGTATAGAGCGGTAAACATGGTCGAATTGACCGGGCCGCCGCCGGTCATGATGTAAGCCGGCACAAAAACCTGCAGTCCCAGTCCAATCCCGATCACGATATCGTACAGAATGACGGGGGTCAGCAGCGGTAGGGTGATGTACCAGAATTTTCTGAACGCGCCGGCGCCGTCTAACGAAGCTGCATCGTACAAGGTCCCTGGTATCGCCCGGAGTGCGGTTAGAAAGATGAGTCCAAATTGGCCGGCTCCAAATTGAGCAACCAAGACCATGGCGAGTTTCGACCAATGAGGGTCACCCAGCCAATCAATCGCGGGGATCTGTAATAAATGGAAAAGATAGTTAAACAACCCGTATCGAGGGTTCAGCAACCAGATGAAGATCATTGAGAGCGCGAAGACCGGAGCGATACTCGGTAGGTATAATAGTGTCCGGTAAAGCGCTACCTCGCGCACCTTTTGGTTCATAGCAAGGGCGAGCGCAATGGCAACGGCTACCCCCAGCGGAACCGCGAGAATAACATAGTAGAAGGTGTTATAGAGCGATGTCCAAAAAAGGGGATCACGACCCAGTTGACGATAATTATCAAAACCGGTCCATTGCGGCTCACCGAACCCCGAGTATTGGGTCATACCAAGCTGGAAGTTAGAAATAACCGGATAGACCAGGAACAGAAAGAAACTGACTATCCAGGGACTGATGAAGAGCAGCCCAAACAATAGATTACGAAGATCTCGTGAAATAATCTTTCGTCTCTTTTCCATAACCACGGACGTGAATCAAAATTCAAACCACGGATGAACGCGGATAAAAATGGATGAAAACTTAACCGCGAATGGATGCGAATAGTTTTTCGGCTATCCAACTCATGGATTTGGTGCAGGTCTAGGAGTGACGCCGGCCGAAAGTGAAACCGTGATGAACCCGATGATTCAGAACCATGGTCGCTCAGCTCATTTCGGTGCTCATCCGTGTCCATCCGCGGTTCGGTTCTTCATCCGTTTTATCCGCGTCTATCCGAGGTTTAATTTCCGGTTCGTCTTCATCCGTCGGTCATTATTTACAATAGCGGTCCATCCACGGTTGGACCTCGTCTACCACCTGTTTAAGCGCAGCGTCCGGGGGCTGGCTGTTGGTGATGACGGCTTCTTCCGCTTGTTTCAGTTGGTCCCAGTATAACGCGCCGACCGGGATTGGTGGCCGGGACTTGGATATAGGCAGGAGACTGAGGAAAAACTGATACTGCGGAGCGTAGAGATCCTTGCGCTCCTGCAGACTTTTCAAAGTAGGGAGGGAAGAGGCCTGCTTGACCATCAACAATTGCCCTGGTTCGCCGGTCAAATAACGCAATAGGTCGTAGGCCGGTTGCACATTCTTAGAGCCTACCAGGATCACACCCGACCATCCCCCGGACCAGGAAGTCTTCATCCCGTTTGGCGCCGGAATATAGGTAACGCCGTACTCGAGGTTGGGAGCGGCCTCTTTGATGGTGGCGAACACCCAGTTTCCGGTAATGACGAAGGCGACTTTCCCGGTATAGAACGGCATCTGCGCGTCAGGCAAGTTGCCAGTCGACGGCCATTGCCAGTAAGTATCAACGAAGGTTTTAGCCTTTTGCGGATCTAATGCTTTTGCGAAGTCGTACAAGAACCGATAACCCTTGACCACGCCCGGGTCGGTGGCGGTGATTTTGCAATTGGCAAAATCGAAGAAGTTTCCGCCAAAAGCATAACCCCAGGTGTAACCCCAACCCTGTTCAAGCCACGGTACGCACCCGATTCTGGTATACGCCCCCGACGCATCCGTCTGGTTCAGTTTTATCGCGATCTCTTTGAACCGATCGGGGGAGATTGGGCCATGCGCAGGATCGAATTCGCTTAAATCTACCCCCGCATCACGAAGGATCTTTTTATTATAAAAGAGAGCGCGAGCATCGGTATCGGTTGGAAGCCCAAAAACCTTGTTCCGATAGGTGACTTCTTTCCAAGGAGCTTCGGAGTATTCCTGGCTAAGGTCTTTGCCTTCTTTCTGAATCAACGGCGTGAGGTCAACCAGGAGACCTGCAGCTGCTCGCTGTGCCACCGTGAATCGATCGATGATGGCAACATCCGGACCGGCGCCGCTGCGAACCGCAGTGAGCAGCTTGGCAACGTCGGTTTCAGAGCCCGGAACAACTTCAACATTGACCTTAATGTTCCCATTCTTTTGTGCGAACTCTTGAGCTGCCTGCTGGTACGCGCCCTTTTCATGGACATCCAGACTAGAGGGCAACCAGAGCTTCAGTTGAGTCTGACTACGGGCAGCGGCTGCGCAGAGGGAGAAGGCGGCTGCTAATAAAACGATGCGGATTGTTTTCATCTGGGGACTGGGGGGGAGCTGATTTGTGGTTTATGATTGGTGATTCGTGGTTGGTCGAGAGGGGTATCGTCTGGAATACCAGACCGTTCTTAACACAATTTTCGGCTGCGCTTTGGCGGTGGCAAGTCAAAGCATCTCTTATTGCGGTGAACGCTTTAACAAGAGATAAACGCCCCTAAGCCATAAGTACATTATTCTCGGCTAAGGACCCCACCAATAACTAACCACCAATCACCCTTATGATTGCCACCTGGCCTGATCTAGGTTCATTGCTCCCGTGGAAATTTGTCGTGAGATCCTCCAGCAATCACTACGGCGACTCTCAAACCGGTTAGTCGAGCTTGGTGCCTGGCGTGATCGGGAATATCTTCGAATACCTGGTGGGGAAATTCGGACCGAAGCTGAGGCCCCCTGGCAGCCGCTGAAAGAAGGTGACATGTGGCCGGTTCAGGGTGAGCCGGTCGAATTTCGCCTTGAGGTTTTGATCCCTGAACGTTGGAAGGGTCTTCCGGTCCGTTGCCGGTTCCGCCTCGGAGGGGAGGCGCTTTTGTTTATCAATGGTCAGGCGGCTGCCGGATTGAACCCGTTCCATGAGGAACATCAGCTTTCGAATTCTGCCTTTGGTGGCGAACGAATCAGTTTCTATGCACAGGCGGTCTCCCATGGACTATTCGGGACGCCGACTGAACATCGATTCGAATCGGCGGGTGTGTTGGTGCCGGATGCCGACGTGCGGGTGCTCTATGACGACCTGGCTGCTACTTTGGACGCAGCGCGTTACCTTGATTCGGTCGGTCGGACGGTGATTGCGGAAACTTTGATGGATGCCGTGCACCGGACCTTCACCCGGGTCTGGCTGCCACGAGGGGCGACCGACGAGTATCTAGCTCGTTTGGCTGGAATCTCGCAGAGCCGGTCAGCAGAAAATTTTTATGGAAACCAGGAAAGCCTGGCGTCGCTTTGGGAACGGTGGAGTTTTTCTTCTCCGGCGGCTTCGCTTCCTATTGAAGACAGAAAGCGATTGCGGGAGGCGCGAGCGCAGTTCAACGCGGAATTGGACGAGGTTCGGAAAAGGTTTCCTGCGGAAGGTGGTATCAAGCTGACCGGGCACGCACACATCGATCTGGCTTGGCTTTGGCCGTTGGAAGAGACTCGGCGCAAGGTGCGGCGCACTTTTCATACTGTGACCGGCCTCTTAGACAAGTACCCAGAGCTGTACTTCAACCAATCGAGTGCCCAGGTTTATGCATGGGTCGAGCACGATGACCCGGAGCTATTCGAAGAGATCAAGCGATACGTACGAACCGGGCGTTGGGAAATCGTGGGAGGTATGTGGGTTGAGCCCGATGGCAACCTGCCGAGCGGAGAATCGTGGGTTCGTCAGCTCCTGTTTGGACAGCGTTATTTTCAAAGCCGTTTTGGCTGTCGAGCGAAGGTTGCCTGGCTCCCGGATTCGTTCGGTTTTAATGGCGGGTTGCCACAACTGCTTCTCTCTGCGGGAATTCCATACTTTTTTACGCATAAACTTAGTTGGAACGAAACGAATCCGTTTCCCTATGATTTGTACTGGTGGGAGGGGATTGATGGTAGCCGGGTCCTTGCTCATAGCTTTTTCAATCCGGACACTGGCTATAATGCCCGGCTGACGGCTCAGGAACTCGGGGAGACCTGGCGGAACTTTCGCGGCAAACGACTCCACGATTCCAGCCTGCTGAGTTTCGGATACGGTGATGGCGGAGGTGGTCCAAGCGACGAGATGCTGGAGAGGTTTTATCGGTACCGCGATTTTCCCGGGTTGCCGCGAGCGGAGATTGGCCGGGTCACGGAATTTTATGAAAAGATTCAGGCGGAATCACTACCGATTTGGGTAGGCGAGCAGTATCTCGAATTTCATCGAGCCACCTTTACCACCCAGGCGAGAGTGAAATCACTGCATCGGCGATTGGAACACGCTCTGGTCGATGCTGAGACCGCGGCTACTCTAGCGAGCATTCTGTGGGGGCGGCCATATCCTCGGGATGAGTTGCAGCGCCTTTGGCGAGTACATCTCCTGCATGAGTTCCATGACATTCTGCCGGGTTCGAGTATCCACACGGTTTACGAGGCTGCCCATCGCGAGTTGACGTCGGCCTTGGATCATGCGGAGCGGCTGCCAGCGGCGGCGTTGGCTTGGGATAAATCGCTGCAGCCCGGCATAGATCAGACGAGAGCGGAGTATGGTTCGCTCACCGGGACGGATGCGTCGTATCGGATCTGGAACCTGCAACTGTACGGCCGGAAATTGATAGCAGAAATCCCGGCCGGACCTTCGGGCCAATGGCCGGCGCTTTCCGGGAACGAACTTTTGGCCCAACGGCTGGAGACTGGCCGGTTCTTGGTCGCCGCCGGTCACCCTGTCCCGGCGCTAAGCGCGGTGTCGATTAGCTGGGCTGCGGCAGCGCCTGCCTCAGCGCCTTCAGATGTCAGGGTCAATTCACGAGAGCTGGAGAATGATGAGCTTAGAATCCGGCTGAATGAAGACGGAACAATCGGTTCGATCGAGGACAAGCGATTGGGGCGCGAAATTCTAGCCGATAGAGGAAATCAGCTTTGGTTGTACACGGATATCCCGCGCCAGTTTGATGCCTGGGATATCGACCATTCTTACCCGGATGAGGGGTGGGAGCTGCCGGCTACAGATGAACCGGAAGTCGTTGAAGCCGGCCCCGTGCGGGCTGCTGTGCGGGTGACCAGACGGTACGATGGAATTCAGATCGTCCAGGACTACCGAGTTACCAATCACTCACGTTTGGTCGAAATTCATACCAAGATTCGTTGGCAAGGCAGGCGCCGATTCTTACGGGCGCTGTTTCCGTTACAGGTCCGGACGCACGAAGTTTGGGCGGATACAGCTTTTGGTGCGGTACCGCGGTCGAACCATCGGAATACGCCTTGGGATCAAGCTCGCTTCGAGATTCCGGCTCATCGCTGGGTTGATCTGAGTGAATCAGATTATGGGGTAAGCTTGTTGAGCAATGCCCAGTACGGCTATAGCGCGCACGGAAACGTTTTGGGAATCAGTTTGTTGCGTTCTCCCATTTATCCTGACCCCTATGCGGACGAAGGAGACCACGAGTTCACTTACGCACTCTATCCGCACGATGGCGATTGGCGGCACGGCACCATTCGAGCGGCTCAAGAGATACATTCGCCCTTTGTGACAACTCCCGCGGGTAGGCAGACGATACCAGATTCGCTCTTCCAATTTAAGCAAGATCCGCTTTGTCTGGCCGCCTTCAAAAAGGCGGAAGATTCGGACGATATAATCCTCCGTCTGTACGAGGCACACGGAGGCCGCGGGCAAACCGTGTTGGAGACCGCGGTACCGCTACGACGAGCAGCGTTCGTGAACATCTTGGAAGACGAATTGGGCGAGATTCAGGTTGAGAATGGAAACCGGATCAGTTTCCCGTTCACGCCTTTTCGGGTGATTTCGTTGCGGCTGAGTCTTGGCGGATGAGCGAGGAGCGGAGTGGATACAGTGAACGCTGTGGACGAGTCGTCTCCCATCAAATGCCTGAACCCGCGGCACTGGCTGTTTGTCCCACTATCGGCCGGTAATTTAGCGATTTGCGAAGCGGGCGTTTCCGGGACTTAATAGTTGAGGGTCTCCGAAACTTGCTGCGGACGATGAAGGAACCATGCGAACCCAAATCCGAAGCGCTCAGCGTTCTCGCCATCAAGCCAATTAACGATTTGCCGAACTATTCGAGCGCGATGGGGATCGCGCATTAGAACCAGGAAACACCAAGAAATGACCACGACCAATCCTGACCTAAGCAGTATAAGTGCATACGGGCCGGCCAGAGCCACTGTCCCGGGAGCACCTCTGACTAAAGAAGAGGTAGAAAAGATGGACGCATTTTGGGGAGCATCTTGTTACCTCATGCTGGGGATGTTGTACTTGCGCGAAAATCCGTTGCTGCGCCAACCGTTGAAGCCCGAGCACATCAAAGCGCGTTTGCTCGGTCACTGGGGATCGAGTCCGGGGCAGGCCTTCATCATTGTGCACTTGAACCGGATCATCAAAAAATATGGGTTGAATATCATGTACATATCCGGACCAGGTCATGGCGCTCCGGGAGTGCTTGCGCCGACATATTTAGAGGGCACCTATTCCGAAATTTATTCGGAAAAGAGCGAGGACACAGAAGGCCTCCAAAAATTTTTCAGGCAATTCTCATCCCCCGGAGGTATCGGCAGCCATTGCACACCGGAGACTCCCGGCTCGATTCACGAAGGCGGAGAACTCGGCTACAGTCTTTCGCATGCCTTCGGAAGCGTGTTTGACAATCCCGACTTGATTACGGCGTGTGTAGTGGGCGATGGAGAAGCCGAGACCGGGCCGCTGGCGACTTCCTGGCACTCCAACAAGTTTCTCAACCCGATCACGGACGGGGCGGTTCTGCCAATCCTGCATCTGAACGGATACAAAATTAATAATCCAACGTTGCTATCTCGGATTCCGCATCAGGACCTGGAGGCCTTGTTCAGAGGATACGGTTATGAGCCGTATTTTGTTGAAGGTTCGGAGCGGGAAAGTATGCACCAGGCGATGGCGGCGACACTGGATCAGTGCGTCTCGGATATTAGAGCGATTCAAAACGAAGCCCGCAGCTCCGGCACCGCCAGGTTCGCCCGATGGCCGCTCGTGATTCTGCGTTCCCCCAAAGGCTGGACCGCACCAGCCGAAGTAGGTGGGCATAAGCTTGAAGGTTTTTGGCGCGCCCATCAGGTACCGATTCTTGATGTTGCTCAGAACCCGAAGCATCTGCATCTGCTTGAGCAATGGATGCGCAGTTATAAGCCGGAGGAGGTTTTCGACGAGGACGGCAAATTGATTCCGGCCCTCAAAGAATTAGCTCCCACGGGCACCAGCCGGATCGGCTCCAATCCACACGCCAACGGCGGAGTGTTGCGAAAGGACCTTCGGCTGCCGGATTTTCGCGCGTACAGCGTTCAGGTCTCGAAGCCGGCCGAGGAAAATGTAGGGAACACCACCCCACTGGGCGCTTTCCTGCGCGATGTGGTGAAACAGAACCCGCGGAACTTCAGAGTGTTCGGGCCCGACGAAACTACCTCAAATAGACTCACCGCCGTTTATGAAGCGACGAAGAAGACCTGGCTGGAAGAATATTTCCCGGAAGACCTCGATGGAGGCGAGCTGGGACCCGATGGTCACGTCATGGAGATGTTGAGCGAGCACACGCTGGAAGGTTGGATAGAGGGTTATCTCTTAACCGGACGGCACGGCTTCTTTGCCACATACGAATCCTTCGTGCATGTCATTGATTCGATGGTCAATCAGCACGCGAAATGGCTGGAGAAAAGCAAAGAATTATCCTGGCGCGCGCCGGTAGCCTCCCTCAATTTACTAATCACATCAACGGTCTGGCGCCAGGACCACAATGGTTTCACCCATCAGGACCCAGGGTTTTTGGATATAATCACTAACAAAAGTCCCGAGGTGACCAGGATTTATCTGCCACCGGATGCTAATACCCTGTTGTCTGTGGCGGATCATTGCCTACGTAGCAAGGATTATATCAACGTCATCGTATGCGATAAGCAACCGCATCTGCAGTATCTTGACATGGAATCTGCCATTGCTCATTGCACCAAAGGCATTGGGCTCTGGGAGTGGGCCAGCAGTGATCATGGAGTCGAACCGGACGTCGTCATTGCCTCTGCTGGAGATACGCCTACCTTGGAGGCATTGGCTGCAACTGCTCTACTGCGCAAGGAGTTTCCTGATCTAAAAATTCGTTTCGTTAACGTGGTCGACCTTTTCAGATTGGTTCCCTCATCCGAGCATCCGCATGGGCTCTCAGATCATGATTTCGATAGCCTGTTTACTCGAAACAGACCGGTAATTTTCAATTTCCACGCCTACCCCTGGATGATTCACCGGTTAACTTACCGCCGGCATAACCATGACAATATTCATGTCCGCGGTTACAAAGAGAAAGGCAGTATCAATACCCCGCTGGAATTGGCGATTGAGAACCAGATCGATCGTTTCAGTCTCGCGATCGACGTCATTGATCGCGTAGCCCGACTCCAGGATCGCGGCACCCACGCCAGGGAGAAATTCAAGAACGAACAACTCGCCTGCGTTAATTACGCTTTCGAGAAAGGGATCGATAAACCCGAGATCGTCGACTGGAAATGGGTGAGCTGACCTGAACTGACCTGGAAGGGTGGGAGAATGGAAGGGTGGAAGAATGGAAGGATGGAAGGATGGAAGGGTGGAAGAATGGAAGATTGGAAGGGTGGAAGAATGGAAGGATGGAAGGATGGAAGGATGGAAGGGTGGAAGAATGGAAGATTGGAAGGGTGGAAGAATGGAAGGGTGGGAGGGTGGAGGAGGTAACGACGCGCTCCGTAGGAGTGAAATCTTTATAGCCCGGCATTCAAGAGATAATGAACGAGCTCCGTACGGAGCGGAATCAATGGACCGATACGCACGAGCTACGTTCACATCCTTCCAATCTTCCATCCTTCCAATCTTCCATTCTTCCATTCTTCCATCCTTCCATCCTTCCATCCTTCCACCCTTCCCATCTCCCACTATTCCGGACTATGGACACCCACGACGTCATGTTGCCCCAGCCGGCTAACCGCCGCTTCGCGCAACATCGAGTGCCGCTCCGGGTTCGAGTTTGGAACGAGACGTTTGGCTATCTCTTGCTGGTGCCGGCCCTGGCTATTATTCTGGGCCTGAATCTCTACCCGACCGCGTACGGGATTTTCACATCGTTTACCGATCAATCTTTACTTGATCCGAACCACTATCAGCTCATCGGTTTAGCCAACTATCTGAAGCTATTTTCCGATCCGATCTTTCAGCTCTCTTTTGCCCATTCCTTAGAACTGACTATTTCCGCGGTCGCGCTTCAGGTCTTTTTCGGGCTGATTCTGGCTCACCTCCTGATCCAAAGGGTCCCTGGCATCCAAGTGTTCAGAAGCCTGGCCATGGTGACTTGGGTGTTACCTATCATCGCTGCGGTCGTGATCTTCCGCTTTTTCACCCTGCCAAATTACGGCTTTTTTAATCTGATTTTAACCAGGATCGGTCTTGGCCAATGGAGCCGGAATTGGTTCGGAGACGAGAACTTCGCCTTTCTGATGATCCTGGTAATGCATCTTTGGCGAAACATTCCGTTCTACGCCATTGCCTTCATGGCGGCAATGCAAGCTATTCCGCAGGACTTATACGAAGCAGCCCGTATCGACGGAGCCACTCGCTGGCACCGGCTCATGTTCATTACCCTGCCCAACCTGCGCTATATTATTCTGGTGATGGTGGTTCTCCACATCACCTTTACCTTCAACAACTTCGACTTTGTCTATCTTGCTACCGGCGGAGGCCCGGTCACTGCCACTGAGGTCTTGCCTACCTACATTTATAAACAGGCCTGGAGCGGATATGCCCTGGGGTACGCCAGCGCGGGCGGTGTCTTGATGTTGATAGTCCTGGTGATTCTGGTGACGATCTGTCGACGCGTGATCGGAGGTTACGAAGCGGAATGAAACTTACTCACCGGCTGATCGTTTATACCGGTCTGGCCCTTTTTTATCTGTTCCTCCTTGGGCCCATGGCGTGGCTGGTCCTCTCCAGCCTGCGCACTTCCGATTCCATTCAGTCCGGCCGGATATTGCCCGCTATTTCTGAGCTCACGTTCTACAACTATATAGAAGCCTTTAAGCTGAACAACTTCCTGCAACTGGTCACTAACTCAGTTTTCATCGCCACCAGTGTGATGTTCATCGTGGTCTTCTTTGGGAGTTTGGGTGCTTATGGCCTGAGCCGCTTTCCCCTAAAAGGAAAGCAAGTTCTGATGCTGGCCGCCCTTCTCCCGCAGTTTTTTCCCTACGTCCTCGTCCTAGTCCCCTTTTATGTTTTGATGTCTAACCTTGGATTGGTCGACACTCACTTCGGTCTGATCCTCACGCACACTTCAATCACGTTGCCGTTCGCTCTCTGGATGTTAACCGGTTACTTTAACGCTATCCCGAGGGAACTGGATCAGGCCGCTGCCATTGATGGATGTTCAAAGTTAGCTATCCTGTTCCGGATTCTCTACCCAATCGCCCTCCCCGGCCTGGTGGTAGCCGGGTTTTTCGCGTTCGTGGTTTCCTGGGGTGACTATCTGTTCGTATCGATTCTGTCCCAAAGCAACGCCACCCAAACGCTGCCGCTCGGGCTGCAAAGTTTCCTGCAGAGCCTCCAGGTAAAATGGGGTTTGATTACTGCGGGAACGGTGATTGCCATCGTGCCAACCATTCTCTTTTTCGCTGTCGTTCAACGGCGATTGGTAGCCGGGCTCACGGCCGGAGCGGTTAAAAGCTGAGCTCGGCAAATCCTCGCCCCGCATGACAAATCACAAAATGACAAATTGATGCTTCGAATTATGCCAAAAATCACCTTTATCGGCGCGGGAAGTCTGGTATTCACTCGTAATCTTACCAACGACATTTTACTGACCCCGGCGTTGGAAGACAGCACGATTGCGCTCATGGACGTGGACGCCGGACGCTTGGAGCAATCACGCCAGATTGTTCAAGCCATGGTCGATCGACGTGGTTCGCGTACGCGAGTAATGGCGACGCTCGAGCGAAAAAAAGCAATTGAAGATTCCGACTACGTGGTCACCACCTTTCAACAAGGTGGGCTCGATGCCTATCGAATCGATATCGAAATCCCGCAACGATATGGCGTCGAACAATGTGTCGGCGATACGCTGGGGCCGGGGGGAGTTTTTCGCGCGTTGCGGACTATCCCAGTCCTCCTGGAGATCTGCGATGAGATCGACCAGTACGCTCCTGACGCCTTGCTCCTGAATTATGTGAACCCGATGGCCGCGAATTGTTGGGCTATCGAGTCCGGCACCGGGCTACCCCATGTCGGACTCTGCCATAGCGTCCAGGGAACAAGTGAAATGCTCGCGCGCTGGATTAATATCCCTTATTCGGACCTAATCTTTTTCTGTGCCGGCATTAATCATCAGGCCTTCTTCCTCGAATTTCGAACGAAAACCGAAGATCTTTACCCGAAGATCCATGCTGCGGTCGAAAACCCGGATATTTACGGCCAGGAACCCGTTCGCATCGATCTGTTCAAGCACTTTGGCTACTTTGTCACGGAATCAAGCGGCCACGCCAGCGAGTATGTACCTTACTTCCGGAAGAACGCCCGAGCGGTGGATACGGAGTTAGTTCCAAAGTTCACTGACAAAGTCAATGACTGGCTGGAGTTCGGACGAACTGGTGGTTACTACCATCATTGCCTGGAACGGGTGCGACGGTTTAAGGAGGAGTACGAATCAATTCTGCAGGAGGATCCGAGCACAGAGCGGACACATGAATACGGCTCGCGGATTATCGAAGCGGTGGAGACTAACCAGGCGATCACCATCAACGGGAACGTGGCCAACACCGAGCTGATCGATAACTTACCATCGGGATGCTGTGTAGAAGTCCCATGCTTAGTAGATTCCAACGGAATCCAACCGGTAAAAGTAGGCCCGCTCCCTCCGCAACTCGCTGCTCTCAATAGAACGAACATCAATGTCCAGGAATTGACCGTAGAGGCGGCGCTAACCGGCAGCAAAGAAGCAGTCTACCATGCGGTAATGTTAGACCCGCTAACCGCAGCCGTATGCACCCTGCCGCAGATTCACGAAATGGTCGGAGAGATGCTGGCGGCTCAGGCACAGTGGCTGCCGAAGCTCGCCTGAAACTCGCTATCGGATAGCGGATAGCGGATAGCAGATAGCAAATAGCAGATGGCAGAACGTGTGGCTTCAAGGCTCGGCATCGGCTTTGGTCGAGTGCTTATTTTTTCGTGATCGCTGCCTTGAGCTATCTGATGTCTGATGGCGTTTACCTTTGACCGGCGATCTTTCGATGGCCATCATCCAAGCGCCGATTTGCTTGGAGCAGGACTCGGCCAAATTCCTAATTTCGCCTAGCTCCGTGGAATGCGGCTGCAATCTGGGTCTTCGTCGGATGACGGTGACCATCGATCGAACCTCCCCTGCGGAACCACGAGCCGTCTCTAAAAAGGAAAAGCAGTTCCGCCGTGGACATTCGCTCGAAGCCTTCCGCTATATTATTGGAAACTGAAAGTGCGGCCCGATCGAGTTGATTGCGAAATCCGATTGAAAGACCTCTCGAACCCCCCTCCAGCAAGTCCAATACGGCGCCGTACAGCCTCTCGGCTTGTTGCCAAACCGGCAGATCTTCGAATCGTTTATAAATAGACATATAACGTACGTACATACCGTTATATTATCTCCGTAAGTATGTCAAAGAATGACTACTTATGCTATCCACTATCTGCTATCTGCTATCCGCTACCGAGCTCCAAGCGAGCTATCGCCCAATCCTACAACGACCCACGCATCGCGGCCAGGTTGCGTTTCATGTCCGCGACGCGACAATTATGTTCCTGGCCTCGCCGGGTAACGACGCTGGTGGCTAGAATGTCGATCAGCGTCAGCGCCGCTAAACGCGATGTGGTGGGAGTATATACGTCCGTATTCTCTAATGTCTCGACCAGGAGCCTTACCGTACAATGCTCGACTAATGGCCCCTTTTTTCCCGTTATCGCAATCACCGCTGCGCCGTTTGTCAAAGCTGTTTTGGCTGCTTCGATTACCCCTTTGGTCTGACCGGTATTCGAAATGGCAACCACCACATCGCCCGGCTTCAGCATGGACGCCGCAATGAACTGCTGATGGGAGTCACAGTGCGCCAGACACGGAACGCCAAACAACGGAAACTTCTGTTGAGCGTCCAATGCCACGATCCCGGAAGCTCCGAAGCCGAAAAACTCGATGCGATTGGCTGCTAACAAGAGATCGACCGCTTTGTGCAGCTCGTCTTTATCCAGTCTTTTGCGAGCCCAATCCAGGCTGTTCATGCTGTAGTCGAAAATCTTGTCCGCAATCGCTCCGACAGAGTCGGCCGGAAGGATCACCGAGTGAGTTGCCGGCATACCCAAAGCAACGCTTTGCGCCAGGCGAACTTTAAAGTCCTGAAACCCGAAAAACCCCAGGGCCTCGCAAAACCGAATCACCGTCGGCTCACTGACGTTCGCTCGGCGCGCTGTCTGATCAACCGTGGCGTTGAGCACGAAATCGGGAGCTGCCAGCGTGAGTTCTGCTACCTTTCGATCTGACGGCCGCAAATTCTGCAGTGAAGTCGAAATGATCTCGAGCAGATTTCGGTTTAGATCTTTTTCAATAGGTGGTCTGGGTCGTCGAGGCACGGCGGATCGGCATTCTTAAAAATGCAAGCAGATTTTGTAAAGCTTCAGCGGGCGCCCATTCAACATTTTCTTCCGCTCACCTCAGATGCGACGTCTGCAAGCCTGGCAAAACTCTTTGGATCAGTCGGAATCTCGGCATGAAACACGTCGGCTATTACAGATGTCCAACCATGAATGAAATAATTCCAGCCGTCGTGTAATTCCAAATCATCCCTCGCCGCCGCCCGTTCTGCTTGCCTCAAGAAATCCAAAGAGCCGCGGTAATTCAGCTCCCAGACGATACCATGGGGCGGGAACCGGCCCGAATCCGTGATGGGCGATCCCAGCCGATCTTTCCCTAGCCCGGTCGCGTTGATCACTAGCGATCGCTCCGGCAGATACTCCAGAATTCGATCATTCTCGCCGGCGCCCATGATCAACTGGGTTTCCAACGCCGGCGAGTCTACGATCGCATGTAAATGTTGCAGGCGTTCGGCAGAAATATCGGAAACAATCATCCGGGCCGGGCGCCCGAGCGCATGGTCACCCTTGAGAAGAAACCAGGTGATTGCTACGCCCGCTCCCCCGCAGCCCAGGCAAAAGACGTGACCACCAGACTGCGGCCAAAATCCGCCCGGCAGCATCCCGGTTAAGGCACGGCCAGCGGAAATGGGATCTTTAGCCTGACCAACCAGCTTGCCGTTCCGCTTCGAAATCGAGCTAACCTCGTGCATAGAATCGGCAAACCAGTCAAATTCATCAAACAAGGCATGGGCCGCCTGAAAAAGGTCTATCTTGTGAGTAGTAACTAATGCTCCATTGGAGTTGGGGTCATCGCGGATAAAACTGACTACTTCCTGGTATGCACCGGCCGGCGCGTGCAAAGGAAGATCAATCCCGTTGATCGTGACGCCCTCTAACCCCAGCTCTTCCGCCCAACAAGGAAATACCTTCATTATAGAAGATTCCTTGGTTGAGACGCCGATAAAATGGATCGTTGGTGCGCGGCTCGGAACTAACTCCATATTACGCCTTTCTTATGGTTCTGCAGACTCGGATGCTGCTAGCCACCGACTCTTTAATTGCAAACCAGTCGCGATCCCGGATCCATTCTTTTGCGGCGAGCCAAGAGCCCCCGGCCGCGATTACGCTCGGTTCCGCTAACCACGTCTCGACATTGTTCAGATTGATGCCGCCAGTCGGCACAAAACGCGGCGAAAAGGCCCGAAAAGTATCCGCGAGCACACGCAGAAAACGCGCGCCGCCAATTTGTTCGGCAGGAAAGAATTTGCAGGTGTTAATCCCAAGCGCCAAAGCAGATTGCAACTCGGAGGCGGTGGCAACACCTGGTAAGTAAAGAATCCCCGTTTTCAGAACCGCTTGAGCCAACGGCGGGTCAAACCCGGGTGAGACCAGAAATTGTGCACCGGCATCGAGAGCCTGACGGAGTTGATCCGGTAGAACGATAGTCCCCGCTCCGACCAACATTTCGGGAAAACGCTTTCGGACAGCAGCAATTGATTCGGCGGCGGCTTCCGTGCGAAAAGTGAGCTCCATTAGTGGTAGACCGCCTTGTAACAGTGCTTCCGCCAAAGAACAGGCATCGGCTGCCGAATCCAGCTCGATCACTGGCACTAACCGATGCTGTGCGATCGTGTTTAAAGGGGCTACGGCCATGTTGAGAACTGAATTCTGAGACTCGTCAAAATGGCCATTTTCTCGTAGTAAAACAACAATAAAACACAATTTTGTTTCAAGATGTCCGGGCGGCAAAATGCGCCGCGTCCTTGTGAGATCGCATCCTCGGCATCTTCATCAGGCGCTTCTCTGGATTCGGTACCTCAAATGCTGACCTTGCCAGAATCGCCAGTCCGGGCCATCCTGGGCCTCTAGAGAAAAGAGAGAGGACTTGTCTGCACAGTTTGCGTAAGAACACTACGAAAACTGGCTGCCCGAGTTCGCCAAACCATGACCCAGACAGATCCCCGACATCTCCTAACGCAAGGCTGCCGAGGAGCACCGCAGCCTGCGAGGCGGCCCTCAAAGCGCTCCTTTCCGAAGCGGGGAGGCGATGCCGCTATGACCTATCGGACAATCCCTGGAGTTATTTGCTATCTGCTGTCTGCTATTTTCCTTTCACTCCATGCCACCCGGAACGAAAGATCTTTTCCTCTCTATTGACGTCGGCACCGGCAGCGTTCGGGCTGCGCTGGTTGATTTCCAAGGTCGAATTTTGACCTTCCATGCGGTCGAGCACGACCAACAGGTGCCTCATTTCGGATGGTCTCAACAGCGGCCGTCCGATTGGTGGAACGGAGTAGTCCTTTGTATCCACGCCGTACTCGAGCGGGTCGACGGGGCCGCCGGCCGTATCGCAGCGATCGCCTGCTGTGGTCAGATGCACGGTACCGTCCTCTTGGACAGAGAGGGCGTACCGGTGGTCGACTACGCTCCTCTCTGGAATGACAAAAGGACCAACGGGGTTCTAGCCGGATTTCTAGAACATCATGACCAGGAAAAGCTACTTCCGGTGACCGGAAACCCTGCCGCAACTGCCTGGCCGGCATTCAAGCTCCTCTGGTTTAAGCAGGAACATCCGGAGATCTATCGGAAAACCGCCGCGGTACTCATCGTCAAAGATTTCATCAATTTCCGGATAACCGGCAACCAAGCGATCGATCATCCAGAGGCTTCGACAACCTACCTTTACGATATCAATACCAATTCGTGGAGTCATACCCTCATTGAGTTGATGGGGCTCGACCGAAACCTTTTGCCTGAGCTGAGATCACCGGTCGAACTGGCCGGAACCGTTTCTCGCCGATGTTCTCAGGAAACTGGCCTATTGGAAGGCACCCCGGTAGCGGTCGGTGCCGGTGACTTCCCGGTCACTTTACTGGGATCCGGAGTCAGCCAGATTGGCGTGGGCTCTGATTCCACCGGCACATCCACACTGCTGACTCTGCAAACGGAAAAGCCGGTCCTGCATCCGATCATCAGTAATGTGCTGGGAATCGATAAAGGCTGGAGCGCCTTTACCATCCTGGATGCAGGAGGCGACGCCGTCCGCTGGGCCCGCCGTGCTTTCCATGAAAATCAGGTTACATATGATCAACTCGTGCGATTAGCCGGGTCCGCCCCAGCCGGTTCCGGCGGTCTGCTTTTCTTGCCGTATTTAAATGGTGAACGCCTTGGGTCCCGGACGAATGCGCGAGCTCAATTTTTCGGGTTAACCTATGCTCATGAAAGCGGTCATCTTCATCGGGCCGTCATGGAAGGAGTAGCCTTTGCCTCCAGACGCAATCTCACCATCATGGAAGAAAGCGGAAATCCGATGAAATATATGGTCGCCAGCGGAGGCGGCGCTAAGACGCGCCTTTGGCTGGAGATTAAAGCCAGCATTTATCAGACACCGATACGTACTACGGGGCACACCGAATCCAGTGTCTTAGGGTGTGCTATGATTGCCGGTACTTCGGTGGGAGTTTATTCGTCTTTAACGGAGGCTTCGGAGCGGCTGATCCACATCGACAAAGAGATTCAGCCGAACCCCGCCTGGGTTTCCCGGTACGAAAAGCTCGGGGAGTTGTTCGATCAAATCTACGAAGATGCGGCACCTTACTATCGGATGTTAGACAAATACGAGGCCAGGTTTCCACTGAATGAACGATCCTAGGGATCGTTCATTCTCAGGCCAGGCGGCGCCGGAACAACCAGGTAGCAAGGCTCAAGGTGAATAGGGCAATTACCGCCATCGGCCACGTATTATTCAAGATTTCGATCGGCGGCATGTTCTTCAGAAAAACGCCTTTGATGACCACCATGATATAACGCAGCGGATTGGCATAGGTAAATGGTTGTAACCAGTTGGGCATATTCTCGATCGGAGCAGCATAGCCGGATAAGAGCGTAGCCGGTAACAAGACTGTCATGATACCCAGCATAGCTTGCTGCTGAGTCACAGCTATGGACGAGATACTCAGCCCGATGCCAATCATTGCGATTACAAACACCGTGAGGCTCAGATACAGAAACGGAACCGATCCATGAAACGGAACCCGGAAGATAAAAACGGTAATAAGGATGAAGACGGTCACTTCGAGCAAAGCCAGAATCAGCGCAGGAATACTCTTTCCAGCCATAATCTCCAGCGGCCGCATTGGCGATACCAGCAACTGATCGAATGTTCCCATCTCCCGTTCTCTGGCCACCGACATAGCCGTCACGTTCAGGCAGATTTGCAAGGTGATCATAACCGCCAACGATGGCAGAGTAAACCAGATGTAGTCCAAGTTCGGATTGAACCAGGTGCGTTGCACAACTCCTACGTTCGGGACGCTGCCGGTCGAGGTTTGTTCGCTCGTGAATTGGTTCACTATTTGCGTGACATACCCTTGCGCGATCTGGGACGAATTCGATTTACGGCCATCTGCAATCACCTGCAGCGGAGCCACGTGGCGCTCATTAAAATCGCGGGAAAAATCCGGCAAGAAGGTAATCGCGAGCATCACTCGCTGATCATCGATCATCTGCTGCAACTCGGCCCGCGAATGAGCAAATTCCACGTGGCCAAAGTTCGGCGAAGCATAAAAACGCTGGATTAACTCGTTGGCCACCTGGCCATAGTCACGGTTCCAAATGCCCAAGGATACATGCTTCACCTCGAGCGTCCCGGTAAATGAAAACAGGAAAAGCTGCAAGATTGGCGGCATAACCAATGCCATCCGATTCCGCGGATCCCGCAGAACCGCCAAAACTTCTTTTCGGATGAGGGTAGCAATTCTTAACCACATAAAACTCGAACCGCGGATAAACCTAAAGGCAAGGCCAACCACACGCTTCGCGTCAATTCGCGTGCATTCGCGGTCTCGGTTTTATCTGCGTGCATTCGTGGTTAGGCGAGACGTTTGTGAGTTACTCGAGCGGTTAGGACAAAGAAGAGGACGGCGAAACCGGCGAGTACCACCGAATTAAATAGGACGATATGCCAGACGTCACCGGCGAGGAAGATGGTTTGCAATGCCTGGACGAAATAACGGGCGGGGAACAACCAGGTCAGGAACTGGACGATCTGCGGCATACTTGAGATCTCGAACAGGAAGCCGGACAATTGAAAGCCTGGCAGGAAGCCCAGGATGATTGCGAATTGGCCGGCTACAAACTGGCTTTTGGCTAATGTCGATACCCAGAGTCCAATACCCAAACCACCGGCTAAGAACAATGATGTCACCAGAAACAAAGAGAAAATAGATCCGCGTAAGGGTGTATGGAAAATCCACACCGCTACCACGGTACAAAACAGCATGGAGCCGAGTCCCAGCAAGAAATAAGGGATCAGTTTCCCAAGCACTAACTCTTGAA
>JAFAVN010000466.1 GCA_019242435.1 Verrucomicrobiota bacterium
ACCGGGAACCAGACGGCTAATGCGATCAAAGCAACCGCAGACAACACCGGGGAGGGAGAAAGCACCATCGCTAGAGGGATCCAAGCGGTGGCGGGGATCGGGCCGACGATTTTTAGCACCGGCATGCCCCAATAACGGGCCTGGGGAGACCATCCGATGCAAACGCCGCTGAATAGGCCGGCAACGACTCCCAAAGCGTACCCGCCAAGAAGCAGGACTAAGGAGTGCCAGGTGCTATCAAAAAGAACTTCCCAATCGTTGACCAAGCTGCGCAAGACGGCGGCCGGTCCTGGAAAGTAAGGCAGAGGCAGCCAGCGGAGCACCGAGGTTATCAGCTCCCAGCCGGCGAGGAACAGAACCGCTGCAGCCAATAAAGGAGACATCGTTTGCATCCAACTACGAAAGCCGGTCCAGAGCAGCGCCAGAATTGCGGCGGCCACGGAAAGAACCAGCAGAGCGCTGAGGAACCAGGTGTAAAAAACCGGTTCGCCTGGCTGCTCGTTCCTTGCACCAAGCCAGTCCAGGATCAGAGCGCTGATAACGGAAAGAGGCAGAGGCAACAAGGTCTGCCAACGGGCCTTTGCTAGTTCAAGGCTCGAGGTTCGAGGTTCGAAATTCAAGGTTTCCTGCTTCAAAGCTCGAGGCTAAAGGTTGTACGTTCAAGGTTCGACCTGGCGGCGTGCCCAGACAGGATCCGAATCAAAAGAGAAAGGAGCAAGCTAAAGTCTAGGGCGTCGGCTCTGGAAAGTCTAAACGTCGAATCTGGAGCTATGAACTTTGAACCTGAAAGTCGAGCCTAATGAGAGGAGCAGCATGATGCGAGATCCGGAGTCTTGCTATCGGCCGCGAGCTCAGCTCGCACGCGGTAAATCTCGTCCGGAGGCAATTGCCCATCTGCCACTTTGTTTACCTGAAGATTCTGGAGCCATTCATCCGATACTCCATCCAGATGGACGAATGCTTTCTTAGCAAGAGCCGACACATCAGTGCCGGGATCGAGCATACCCGCAGCCTTCATTTGCACGGCGGCTGAGTTGACAGCGGCTTCTGCACCGGAAACGCTCGGGAGGTAATTTAGATGAGAGATTGCCAGGGCATTGAGCTCAGGGTTTGAGGCAAGGTACTTTTTCTCAACGGAAAGTCTGGCGGCGGCAGCTGGGTTCTCCTGAACCCACTTGGCGCCCTTGAGTAAAGCCCTGGTGGCAGCGGCAGCGGCCCTTGGATTGTTAGCCAAGAACTTGCCACTTACTACCACAGCGCAGCAATACTCGTCCTTATAAGGCGCATCAGTTGCCTGATCGACAACGTTGCGAACCTTGCCGTCAGCCAGGAGCAGAGTACCGATGGGTTCGGAATCGGCGACGGCATCGACCTGGCCCTTTTGCAAAGCCAGACCCAGCTCACCAGAAGGGAATACGACCCAGGTCACGTCACGGCTGCCGTTCATACCATTCGCCGCCAGGACTCGGTTAGTGAAGATAAATGGCGGGGTTCCCATGCCGGGGACACCAATTCGTTTTCCGCGAAGATCCTGGACAGTCTTCACCTTACCACCGGCCAGCGCTTGAATCCGGAGACACCCACGATGGACCCCCGCGGTGAACTTCACATCCAGCCCCTGCTCTATCGGCTTCAGCAAATACATAATCAGGTGATGGGTGATGTCGAACCCGCCGAGGGCCAGCACGTCTTTGTAGTTCGACCACTCACATTTCACCAGCTGCGCATCAAGCCCTTCTTCTTTGAAGTAGCCATTCTCGACAGCGCAGAAAATCGGGGCCTCGCAGGTGATACCCACGTATCCCACTCGGATCTTGGTCAGGTTATCCCCACTCGAGGCGGCTGCGCTCCGGTGGCAGATGCTTAGCAAAACGATGCCGAAGCAGGCTGTTGCTAAAAGTCTAAAGGAAGGCATAGGGGAGTATTGGGGTGGCAGAATTGGAAAGCAAAGCGGAAGTTGGGGAGGCAGTTCGAGGAGTGGTGGAGTAGGGAGTACAGGAGTAGTGGATGAGGTGGTGGACGGACGATCCCGTCGCTGCGAAGCACACTTGGGGACCAGGAATATGAATTTTTGCTTGGTCCGGCCCTGCGGTTGCCGGCGACCACGACCAATCACCCATCACCAAATCTATTCCGGGTGCACAGAATGCATGTAGTCAAGTACGAAGCGCCGAGGGCGGGGGGACGACGAAAAATTCGGGAGATTAAGCCAGTGTAAAATCTCCCTTGACCTCTACCTAACGCGTGTTACTAATTCGCGTTAGTTCCCTCCCGTCATGCCTTCCGGTGCCCGCCTTGAGTCACCCCAGTCGCTGGTTCCGTCGCGTCCGCTTCGGCGCAGAACTTCGTTTCTGCATGTGATCCGGTTCAATGAAGCGATCTGTGCCTGGATCTTCATCGCGCCCGCCTTACTCGGGTTCGCTACCTTTTATTTAATACCGGCCTTTCGCGCCCTTTACATCAGTCTGACCGATTGGAATCTGTTGCGCGCTCCGAAGTTCATCGCCATGGCAAACTATTCCAGGTTATGGGACGATTCCAACTTCTGGAACTCGATGAAAGTGACGCTGTTGTACGTTCTGTACAACATTCCCATCCAGACGGTGATCGGCTTGTTGTTAGCCGTACTGCTTGCCCGGATCGGTCGTTCCGTCGTGCTTCGCTCAATCATTCTGGCTCCCTATCTGATCGCCAATGTTATTGCTGCTATCATCTGGTTCTGGATGCTCGATCCGATTCTGGGTTTTGGGAACGCCGTTTTACAATGGGTTGGTATCGGGCGGATCCCCTTTTTTACGGATCAGCAACTCGCGCTGCCAACCATCGCCGTCGTAAACATCTGGCGACACATGGGTTTAACCGCCCTGCTGTTCTACACCGGAATGCAAGCAATTCCGAAAGACATTTATGAGGCAGCCAGGATCGAAGGGGCCGGGCCCTGGAGAAGTTTTTTTAATATCACTCTGCCGCTTATCCGGCCGACCATGGTTTTCGTGCTCGTGACCAGCATTATCGGCTCTTTCCAGGTGTTCGACACGATTGCGGTAACCACCTTGGGTGGGCCCAATTATTCTACGCGAACCATTGTCTGGTACATCTATGAGAACGGTTTTGTCAATTTCCGGATGGGCTATGCCTCTGCCTTGTCCTGCGCACTCTTTGTTTGCCTGGCGATTGTTACCCTGGTGCAGATGCGGATCCTGCGTTCAGGACACTCTGAATTAGGATGAATGCGAAATTGAACCGTGAATGGACGCGAATGGACGCGAAGGTGCTGCTCGACAGAAACAGCGTGCGCGGCAGCGACGGCGACGGGTCTCGCCCGCATGAAATTCCAAACGCTGATCGGCTAGCATCGATTCGTCTTTATTCCACGGCTCTAGATTAATGTCATCGAAGACCAATGGCATCCAATACTGAAACACCGTCTTCTCGTCTAACCCCCTTCGCGCCAATCCGTGTCAATTCGCGGTTTAACGTTTCTCTCTGGTCTGGTTGGCTCGTGCTGGCCGTTTTTGCGGTGATTTCTCTTGGTCCGATGTGGATAGCGATTAAGACGGCGCTGAGTGATAGCAGCACGCTTTTCAGCGGGGCGAGCTCTCTTTTGCCGCAGCATCCTACTCTGTTCAATTTCGAGCGGGTTATGGGCTTGATAAGTCGTACGGATCCGCGACTCGAGCAGACCAGTTTCGGGAAAGTCGATTTTTACCGGGCACTGTTGAACAGCTTCGCTTTCACATTGTTAGCGGTGGTTCCACAGATCTCTTTCAGCGCTATGGCAGCCTATGCTTTCGCTCGACTGCGTTTCTTCGGGCACAGGTTGATTTTCTTTCTGTTTCTAGCAGCGACGATGGTCCCCGGCGTGGTGCTTTTCATCCCCAATTTCATTCTGATTAAGGACCTCGGCTGGTTGAACACCTACCAAGGGATGGCGGCGCCCTACGCGTTGATGACGCCGTTCGCGGTATTTTTTTTGCGGCAGATGTTTTTATCTACGCCGAAAGAATTGGAAGAATCGGCCCGAATCGATGGAGCGAGCTATTTTGCGATTTTCTTTCGCATTGTTGTTCCAGTGCATCGCTCAGCTCTGGCTACGCTGACCATCCTGGCGGGGTTAAACGCCTGGAACGAATTTTTCTGGCCGTTTCTGGTGGGCCGGGATGAATCGGTGAGAGTGATGGCGGTGGCTATCAATGCTTTTCGGGCGCAACAGGCGGGAGGTGTTCCTGACTGGAGTGGTCTGATGGCCTGCACCGTTCTCGGTATTGTCCCGGTGGCCATTCTTTTGGTGTTCTTCGGACGCAAGGTGGTCGAATCCTTACAGTATACGGGATATCGCTAGCGCCGAAGCGGCGATGACAAATGAAAAAGTTATCAGCGAACGGTAAACTCCGTGGGCAACTGCTAACCCCAACTGTGAATTGGCACTGCCAATCACCAATCACTAATCACTAATCACCAATCACACCCGCTAACACCCCCCAGATACATGCAACCCCTGACTAAACTACTGCTCGGCGCCAGCCTCTTGGCCAGCAATCCCGTACAAGCGGTGACTGAAATCAACTATTGGCTGTGGGATAGTAATCAGCAACCCGCTTATCAGGCCTGTGCGGACGCATTCGAAAAAGAAAACCCGGATATTAAAATCAAGATTACCCAGACTGGGTGGTTTGATTACTGGGCGGCGCTGAACACCGCTTTTGTCTCAGGTACGGCGCCAGACGTTTTCTGGGACCACTTATCCCGCTATCCGGAATTTACGCAAAATGGGCTTCTGGTTGATCTGTCGCCGCTAATAGCGAGGGACAAGGTACCGACCGATATTTATGTAGACGGGTTGGCAAAAGTCTGGGGCCGAGATGGTAAGCAGTACGGCTTACCTAAGGATTGGGACACTATCGGGATTGTCTACAATCAGGCGATGCTGGAAAATGCGGGTATTGATCCGAAATCTCTCCAGGATTTGGATTGGAATCCGCAGGATGGCGGGTCCTTTGGCCGGCTATTGGCCAGACTGAGCCTGGACGAAACCGGCAAGAACGGACTGGAACCGGGGTTTAACCCGAAGGCGGTCAAGCAGTATGGTCTATTGTTAAACGGCCTTTCAGACGGACTAGGCCACGAGGAATGGGCCAACTTTGCGGCCTCACTGGGCTGGAATTATTGCGATGCCCCCTGGGCGACCCGGTTCTATTACGACGATCCGAGACTGATTGCCACGATTCAATGGTTTGCGGATATGAGCTTAAAAAAGGGGTTCATTGTGCCGGCTAAGGATGCCAGGCAAGCCCAAGCTACCGGGCTTTTTTCCGCTCAGAAAGGTGCTCTTGCTCTGACGGGGTCCTGGTTAGTTCACTGGTTCTCTGAAAACTGCAAATTTGCCATCGGGTTCGCACCGCTGCCCAAAGGACCCGCGGGAAGGCGAACGGTAATCAACGGTTTAGCAGATTCAATCTGGGTTGGCAGCAAACACCAGGATGCGGCCTGGAAGTGGGTCCGGTTCCTGGCCTCACCGGAAGCACAAAAGATCGTCGCCAGCTATGGAATTGTGTTCCCGGCGATTCCGGAGGCCACTGAAATTTCGGAGAAGAAAATGGCAGACAAGGGAACTGATGTTTCCGCTTTTGTCATGGAAGCGCAGACGCCCGGCACAACTTTCTTTCTTCCGATTACGGAACATGGAAGTGACGTGGTGCGGATTCTCCGGGCGAATTTCGATGCCATCTTCTTAAATGGAGAAGACCCAGCCGCAAGGTTAAAAGACGCGAACCAGGAAATTACGTCTCTATTTCGTTAGCATTTTTGTAGTGCACGAGTTTTTTTGAATTAATCGATTCCTATCATTATCAACCCCAGAAACTAACAATCCTCCATTATGCGAAACTTAAGAAAAATCTTGATCCTAAGCAGCCTGCTGGCTGCCGCGATCCAGGCCAGGGCGGTAACCGAGATTACCTATTGGCTATGGGATAATAATCAGCTGCCTGCTTACCAGGCTTGTGCGGCTGC
>JAFAVN010000602.1 GCA_019242435.1 Verrucomicrobiota bacterium
GGCTCCCGGCCCTGCTCCGATGAAATAAACTTTCATAGGAAATTCCCCCAAAAAGATCGCGTGGACATGATCCCTCCAACCTCAGACTTGCGACCGTCTTCTTCGAGTTGCATTCGCCCTGGCGGATTGGCGTTCCTGATAAAGGAGTTCATATTGAGCGTCCGGCTGTTGGTTAGGTTCTGCAGCGGTTATCGGTCGTCGCGGTTCCGCGGGTTTTCTTCGAATTAGCATTGTGGAAAGATAACCTGATGGCTTCTTCTCATCAGGCTGTCGCGGCACGGTTGGAGGCATCACGCCCTCGCGATCCGTGGGAGGGAATTCTGGGTTCCCCGAATTCCCCCTGAAGGATCCCAGAGACGCGATCCCTCCAGTATGAGGGTTTTCGCTTGCCTTCTCAGCATCGCGCTCCGTCCAGCGGGGTTGGAGGTGCTTGCCGAGTTCCGAGATTCCGATGCTCACAACCTCATTTTCCATACCAACGTGCGCGCCGAAGGCGCAGTGATCACCGATTTCCATTTCGTCTAATAGCTGGAGCACAGCTGGCAAGCGGTCACCAATCTTCATCAGAATAACGACATCATGGGCTTCGACGTGGCCACGCAATTCATGCATGTCGTTCGGGCAGGGCAGTATTAATACTCGCTCTTTACCTTCTCCTATGGCAAAGCCGGTGGTAGCGGCTAACGCACAATAACTAGTTATACCCGGGTAAGTCCGGTACGCCAGCCCCGGGGAACGTTCTCGTAAGGCACGAAGAAGATAGATATAAGTCGAATAGGTAAGCGGATCCCCAATGGTCAGGTACGCGACTCGTTTACCAGCGCGCACTTCGTCGCTAATTTCATCCGCCAGCCGCGAATAATATCCGGCCAAGTGCCTGCGGTCAGACTCCATGGCGAATTCAATTTCCCGAAACCTGGATTCTGGAATTTGGTGCGGCGGCAAACAGTTGCGTGCCACCGATCGGTCAGCGTATTTAGCTCGTGGGTGTAGAATCAGGTCACAATTCTGCAGAAATTCCCAGGCGACGACCGGGATAAGGCCCGGCATACCGGGACCTACGCCGATCCCGCAGAAGAGGCCCGAGGTAGTTTGTCCGATCTGGTTTGCGTGTGAATCCATGTCAATGATTTTCGAGTTCTTAACCGGGAAAGGGTCACGGAGAATAGCCCAGGGTTGTTATCTCAAACCATTTCATAGTTAATCCGTATCGTTCTCTGCTATCTGCTATCTGCTATTCCTCCGCCTAACGCTCCACCATCCATCTTGAACAACCTGACCTGGACCGCTTCCACTCGTGGTAAGCGGTGGGCGACTGCCGCTGCTATCCGTCGCTCGACCACGGACCAGAAAACCGGCGATAAAATTTCCGCGGGCAGCAATTCAATTGCTTCTTCGATACTCCGGCATCGATCGACAACTTCCAACGCGGTTGCCGGCAACCCGAACTCCGTGCCCAACTGTAAAATTGATTGTACCGCGCTGCGGCTTCTGCCGGAATGAGTATCCCAATCGCCAGCAAGAATTTTTGCGAGCTTACCGGGATGGCCTACGAGCCACAACACTGGCAATGTTTGCTCATTTTCTCCCAGCGTATGTTCGAGAGACTCCAAGGCAAACCCGATAAAATTCGACATCTGGACGACGCGCTTGGGAGAAAGTCCAAGCGACGTGCGCGCGAATCGCTGACCAAGGTTACCTGGTGCCAGAACTATCTCATGAGGCCAATCTCCAAGTGCTACCCGAATATACACCTCAATAGATGCCTGGAATGCAGCCTTCGATTTTGGCTCGACAATCCCGGTAGTCCCCAGAATCGATATTCCACCCGCAATCCCAAGACGCGGGTTGAATGTACGTTGCGCAATCTGTTCGCCATTATGGCAACCGATCTGTAGATCAAAGCCAGGATTCGTTTTTCGATCGCTTTCGCTCAACACTTCGTCGACTGCATTAAGCATCATTTGGCGAGGAACCGGATTAATCGCCGGCTCGCCAATGGCTATTCGCAGTCCGGGCTGGGTAACAATCCCAACTCCTTCACCCTGCTGAAACACGATGAGACCCCGGTCATTACGTCTGACGTTCGCAAAAATTCTGGCCCGGTGCGTCTGGTCGGGATCATCGCCGCCATCTTTGACGACTTCGGCGTACGCAGCGTTGTCGGAGTCACGCCGAACGCAATGGACAGGTATGAGCAGGAAATGTTGGCCGTCGGGCAAACTGACATTTACTTCTGACGGAGACTCGTTACAAAGCAGTGCCAGCAAAGCCGCTTTCACGGCTGCCGTGGCACAAGAGCCGGTAGTATAACCTCGCCGAAGTCCGGCATCCGTTAATCCAGCAAGATCAAAGTGCTGTCGTGCCCCCGTTGATGGCGTTCGCGGCGTTTTCATGTTCTTTGTGGGACCCTGTTAGCCATATGAATTAACATCGCGTTAACGACTGCCGCAGCCCAGGGTGAACCGCCTCGCGTACCTCGGTTGGTAATTCGCGGCACCCGTAAACAGGTTCGCAGCTTTTCTTTGCATTCCCGAGTCCCAACAAAACCAACGGGCAAGCCGATAATCAGGTAGGGCCGCCAGTTTTGCTCAAGGACTAGTCTTACTGCTTGTTCAACCGCGGTCGGGGCGTCGCCAATGGCAAGCAGAAGATTATTCCCGAACTGATTCCAGGCTCGTCTGATACCAGCAGCCGATCGCGTGATGTTCTCTGATTCAGCCAGAAGCCCAGTTTCTTCATCATGGACAGTGCAGACCGTGGTTAAACCGAAACGCTGCAATAACCCTCGTCGCAGGCCGCTCTGCACCATGGTGACATCCGTCACAATCGGGGCACGGCGGGATAACGCCCGAATGCCTGCCTGAACTGCCCCGGGTGAAATAAAGATATCATCAACTATCTCCGGATCGCCGCTGGTGTGAATCAGTCGCTGGAGCACAGATTTTTCCGGCTCGGAGATAGAATTCCAATCACACAGTTGCTCAATGATTCGAAAGCTT